>JAUZOU010000037.1 GCA_030706285.1 Bacteroidota bacterium | reverse complement strand
TTTTTAATGGCGTAATTCACCAATTGAGCCAGATTGCTGAAACCCATTTTGTCGAAAATGTTTTGTTTATGTGTCCCTACTGTTTTAATACTGATAAATAAGATTTCTGAAATTTCCCGGATGGATTTTCCTTCGGCCAGCAGTTTAAGAATCTGATTTTCACGTTCCGTAAGCGTATGCGAATTGGAAGAATGGTGTCCGAGGTAATCATCAATAATGATGCCTTCCACCTCGGCACTGACGGTCTTTTTCCCGTCATATACCTGCCTGATGGCTGTGGCTATCTGATCGAACGTGCAGGATTTCAGATGATATCCCCATGCACCGGCTTCCAGCGTTCCTTTAATATGTATTTTCTCAGCACGTGATGTCAATGCAATGAATTTGACTTTGGAATACTCATGCTGGATCAGCTTGATTGTCTCTATCCCTTTTAGGCGCGGAATGCCGATGTCTATCAAGATGATGTCAGGTTGTGCTTTTCTCACTTCGTCAAAAACTTGCTTGCTGTCTTCTGCCTCCGCAATGACTTCAATGTCAGGAGTTTCAGAGAAGCGGTGGACTAGCAGTTCCCGGAAAAGTTTATTATCATCCGCAATAAGAATTCTTATCTTCATATAGATAATAATAGGTGAAAGCACTAAGAAAGATCAACGTTTAAAGAGAGATATCAAAAACAAAAATAATGAAAAATTAATTGATTATATAAGATTGAAGCAAAAAATTAAGAATAGGTAGGCCAACTGGCAGGAGACATTTATTTCTCCCAATTCAGTATAACCTTCCCGCATTGCCCGCTTTCCATGACGTCGAACCCTTTTTGGAAGTCGTCGATTTCGAAGCGATGGGTGATCACTGGGGTCAGGTCAAGTCCGGTAATGAGCATTTGTTCCATTTTGTACCAGGTTTCCCACATTTCACGGCCGTAGATGCCTTTTAAGGTTAACGCTTTGAAGATGATTTTGTTCCAGTCGACAGTGGTTGAATTGGGTAAAATGCCCAGTAAAGCGACTTTTGAGCCATTGTACATGTTGTCAATCAGATTTTGGAAGGCGATGGGTGAGCCTGACATTTCAAGGCCGATGTCAAAACCACGCATGTGCAGGTCTCTCATGACTTGTTCGACGGATTCCCCTTTGGTAGGATTGACAGTGACAGTTGCGCCCATTTTTTTGGCGATTTCCAGCCGGTAATCGCTCAGGTCGGTTACGACAATATAACGGGCTCCGGCAAAACGGCAGATGCCGGTAGCCATGGTTCCGATGAGGCCGGCACCTGTAATCAGCACATCTTCGCCGGTTAGCGGAAAGGATAAGGCCGTATGGGTGGCATTGCCGAATGGATCCATGATGGAAGCAATTTCATCGGGTATGCGGGCGTCGAGATGCACTACATTCTGGGATGGCAGTGACAGGTATTCAGCAAAAGCACCGTCGCGGTTTACGCCAACGCCGATGGAATTCTCACACACGTGCAGTTTTCCCCGGCGACAATTCCGGCAATGGCCGCAGGCAATATGGCCTTCACCGGTCACCCGGTCGCCAATCTGTATGTTTCTCACGCCACGGCCTTTGTCGACAATTTCGCCGACATATTCGTGCCCGATGATCATGGGCGTTTTAATTGTCTTTTGTGACCAGTCATCCCATTTGTAGATGTGCAGGTCGGTGCCGCAGATGGCTGTTTTCTTGATTTTTATCAACACATCGTTGATCCCCATGTGGGGGATTGGCATCTCTTCCATCCAGATGCCTTTTTCAGGATGACGTTTTACTAATGCTTTCATACGAACGGCAGTTTAATCAGGTAATCGTTAATTTAGAATAGCCAGTGCTTTGGCCACTTTTATAAAGGCTGTGATACATTGATCCAGTTGTTCTGTCGTATGAGCGGCTGAAAGCTGAACCCGGATACGGGCCTGACCTTTCGGTACAACCGGATAATAGAACCCGGTCACATAGATGCCTTCTTCTAGTAAGCGTGAGGCCATTTCCTGCGAGAGTTTGGCATCGTACAACATGACGGCGCAGATGGCCGATTCAGTCGGTTTGATATCAAATCCAGCGTCAATCATCCGTTGGACAAAGTACGCCGTGTTTTTATGCAAGTTGTCCTGCAGCTCGTTGGAACCATCGATTAATTCAAAGGCGTGGATGCCTGCTGCCGCCACCATGGGAGGAATGGAGTTTGAAAATAGATAGGGGCGAGAGCGCTGACGTAGCAACTCAATAATTTCTTTCTTACCGGTGGTAAACCCTCCGATAGCGCCGCCGAAGGCTTTGCCGAGTGTACCGGTAATGATCTCGATTTTTCCGCGCAAGCCGAACCGTTCGGTAACGCCATGTCCTGTTTTGCCGACGACCCCGGCTGAATGCGATTCATCCACCATCACTAAAGCTTGATATTTTTCGGCCAGTTCGTAAATTTTATCCAGCGGAGTGACATTGCCGTCCATCGAAAAGACACCGTCTGTGGCAATAATCCTAAATCGTTGGGCTTGAGAGGCCTTCAACTGCTTTTCCAGATCTTCCATATCGGCATTGGCATACCGGTAACGCTGTGCTTTGCAGAGCCGTACGCCATCAATAATAGAGGCATGGTTCAACGCATCTGAGATAATGGCGTCGTCTTCTGTCAGCAACGGTTCAAAAACGCCACCATTGGCATCGAAGCAGGCTGCGTACAAAATGGTGTCTTCCGTTCCGAAGAAACGGGCGATGGTTGCTTCAAGCTTTTTATGCAGGTCTTGCGTTCCGCAAATAAACCGGACGGAAGACATACCATAACCGTGGGTATCCAGCGCTTTTTTAGCGGCCTGGATTAGTCCGGGATGATTTGACAAGCCAAGGTAATTGTTGGCACAGAAATTGAGTACTTCTTTTCCGTCGCTCAGGCGGATCAAAGCCCCCTGAGGCGAAACAATAATCCGTTCGTTTTTTGACAAACCGGCCTGTTCGATGTTGGCAAGTTCAGCTTGCAGATGAGACTTGAATGCCTGGTACATAATTATGAGATGTTGAGTTTATTACTGTTTGATAAATTGACAGGCTAATGTACTATTTTTTTTATCAAAAGATCACTAAAAAAATTTAGGTTTATATGAGCATTTTTTACTTTGTTTGATGGATTGGTTGTATTATATTTGTAGCCAAAACTATTTCTAGTGGAAAATAATAATCCGTGATACGTTGGATGATTATTGACTGATAGTCTGTCCATAATGAAAAACAACAAGCAACTGTTTTATTTACTCCTAAAATTTTTAACGTATGGCACTAACGATCAATCCATTGGCCTGTCCGCAAAATCACCGTTGTCCGTTGCTCCGGGTCTGCTCTGCCGGAGCCATTTCCCAAAACGGTTACGGTTTACCGGTGATCGATAAAACAACATGTATCGAATGTGGCAAATGTGCCCGGTTTTGTCCTATGCAGGCGGTTGTGGCAGAAGCTGATGTACAATGAATTGGCATGCCGGTTGGCAGGACAATAAACGGATAGGGCGATGTATAAAGAACGGGCCTGCACATAGACGGGCCGGTTTATATTAAGCGTCATAACCAATGATCAAATTGGCTTGAGGCATATAGATGGTATTAATTTAACTAATTGTAGGTTTATGAAAAAAGGATGTGAATTGAGGCCCAGGCCAAAATCAGTCAAGGAATTTTTTACATCATGGTACTTCTGGAAACCATTTCTGGGGGTTTTGCTTGGCGGATTGGCCGGGTTCCTGTATTATTATTTTATCGGTTGCTCTTCGGGTAGCTGTCCAATAACCGGGAATCCCTATATGAGTATTTTATGGGGCAGTTTGTTCGGGCTCTTTCTGACAATCAAACCGTGCTGTAGTGGTGGATGCAATTAGTTTACACTGTTGCAGCACAGAAGAACAAAAACAAA
Source organism: Bacteroidota bacterium (assembly GCA_030706285.1). GTDB lineage: Bacteria > Bacteroidota > Bacteroidia > Bacteroidales > UBA1402 > UBA8389. Next base: position 10,298 of record JAUZOU010000037.1, on the reverse strand, counting down.
CAAACATTTTCAGTAATCAGTTGATATAGACTGAGTTATTGAAAAAGTCTGTTTGAAATACTATTGGATTATTCTGCCTTTTCAATAGTCTTGGGCTGATGCGGCAACGTTTTGTTCAGGAACAGACACCCGATGATGGCTGATGCGACCGTTCCGATGACAATGCCGAGTTTAGCCTGATTGAGAAGCTCAGGGCTGATGGATGCGAAAGACAGGTTTGCTAAAAACAGTGAAACGGTAAAACCGATGCCACCAAGGCAACAAACACCCCATAGTGATTTCCAGTCAGTATCGTCAGGCAGAGAAACCAGGTTCAACTTCACTGATATCCAGGTAAAGGAAAAAAGGCCAATCGGCTTTCCGACGATCAAACCCAGCGCAACGGCGAAGGTTACCAGTCCGAACAGCGTTGAACTGCTGCCGCTTAAAACGATGCCGGCATTACCAAACGCAAACAGGGGTAATATAATGTAATTGACAAACCCGCTAAGCTTGTCTTCCAAATATTGAAGAGGGGAGATCACTTTATTGGATGCCGCTTCTATGTTTTTCAGTTCATATAGCTGATCGTTGGTTAAGACAATGCTTTCATTTTCGCTGATTGGAAAAGACTGAATACTTTCCCTGATCCGGCTGATGTATTTTTGGAGCTTCAAACGGGGTCTGGCCGGGATGGTAAAGGCCACCAGCACACCAGCAACCGTACTGTGCACACCTGATTGCAGGAAAAGATACCAGATGGCAATTCCGGCAAAGATGTACAACCCCTTGTGTTGGATGTTAAAATGACTGGCAATCAACAATAGGGCAATCAACGCAAAAGCTATCAGTAAGAACCCTAAATGCAAATTAGTGGCATAAAAAAGAGCGATGACCAGAATGCCACCAATATCGTCTGCTACGGCAAAAGCTGTCAGGAATACTTTCAGGCCCAATGGCACCCGGCTACCTAAAATACTGAGTGCCCCCAATGAAAAAGCAATGTCGGTTGCCATTGGGATGGCGGATCCGCTGCACCCCGGAGCGGTATGGTCGATCAGGTAATAAACGAGAACCGGTGTGATCATTCCTCCACAGGCTGCAATGATAGGCAACAGGGCTTTTCTCACTGTTGACAGTTCTCCGACCAACACTTCCCGTTTGATTTCCAAGCCTACATGGAAAAAAAAGATGGCCATTAGAAAATCGTTGATAAAACCAGCCATGTTCAGCGTTTCCCCATAATGGCTTAGCAGATTGAAACTGCCGAATTTCAAGGAAATCGGATGATTCAAGAACTCGTTGTAGTAGGAACTCCAGGGTGAATTGGCCACAATAATGGCCAGCACTGCCATAATAATCAAAAGCATTCCGCCACTGACATTGTGCCGGAAAAAGGACATGAATGAATAATTAAACGGTTTTCTGTAATTCATAATCGGAACAATCAATGTCTGGTATTCAACACATTATACCGGAGAAAGCAGACGTATGGATAATTAAAAAACTATTTAATCCGTTAAGGAATAAATAGGTACCTAACTGGATATGAATAAAAAGAGGGTGACTCCAAAAGACGAGACACCCTCTCTTTGAAATTCGCTGTAAAGTTAATAAGAAAGTGGCGTTTCTGCGTTTTTATCCATCTTGATGCCTGAATAACCTTCAGCACCCATCTCAGGAATGTCAAGCCCCATTAGCTTGACGTCAGGAGAAACCCTGTTTCCGACAACTTTATCGATGACCTTGTATACGATCCAACCTATTATCCCAACATAGATAATATTAGCACTTGAACATACTTTTTAAAGTGATATCAGTCAATTACTTATGATGCGAAAGTAGGACTACTTTTAAGGCTGCACAAGCTGGTTGAAAATCAAGGCCTGGTTCGAGATCTATTAACTCCCTGGTTATTGACCTGTTTGTCCCCCCAATACTATTTGTGATATAAAAATAAACAGACTATTTCCTGAGAAATAGCCTGTTTGGAATAATAAGCAAGAAACGCATAATTAGTTGGAAACGGTTTCAACGTTTTTGTTGTTAATCACTTATGATTTGATTAATCTTTCACATACAAAGAGTCGTCTCCACTTTCTTTGGTACGTATACGCCAGGATTCTTCAATGTCCGATACGAAAATCTTTCCATCTCCAACTTCTCCGGTGTATGCTTTTTCTAAAATGCAATCGACCGTTTTCCGTAGGTTGATATCACGTACGACAATCGATAATGTCAGACGTGAAATGAACTCAGTATCGCCTCCACGTAAAACCTTTTTTCTTTTTTTTTCGTTACCTACACCTACTGTCTCAGAATAAGTGAAAAAGTCAATGTCAATATCATGCAATGCCTCTTTAACTTCTTCGAATTTCGAGCGTCTGATAATCGCTTCTATTTTTTTCATAATAAGTATAAATTAGATGGTTACAAACATTTTTGATGATAAGTGCTTAAGTATATGCTCTATTTGAAAGAGAAATATTAGTTTTTAATCGATGTTTAATCATAAATATAGTTAATAGTATTTCTCTTTTTATCCAAATGTTTACAAATTAATCGGTGTATGCTTCAGCACCATGCTCCCAAACGTCAAGTCCACCATTGTTTATTTCACCTTCCCGTTCAACACGTAGTTTATATGGATACGGTAATTTGCTAACAATAAACATTACTAGAAATGAAACGACCAAAGTCGCTACTATAACCGTAACACTACCGATTGCTTGAGCTTCTAAAACATGAAAACCACCACCATAGAAAAGACCAGTTACAGGTGCTGAGTTGTCAGCTCCTAAGGGTCCTGTTGCTCCATATTCTCCACTTGCAAACAATCCGAGAGCTAAAGTTCCCCAAATTCCGTTAAACCCATGTACCGAGACTGCACCAACTGGATCGTCAATTCGAAGAAATTCCAATAAATAAACACCCCCAAATACAACAAGTCCGGCGACGGCTCCAATAATTAGTGATCCCAGAGGAGAGACCCAGTAACAAGGACAAGTAATTGCAACAAGCCCGGCCAGCATACCGTTTAAGGCAAAACCAGTATCAAATTTCCCTTTGAAAGGCCCTATCCAAAGAGCGCCCAACATGGCAAACAATGAACCAGTGCAGGCAGCGAGCGTAGTATTCGCAGCGACACGACCAATTCCTTGATAATCCATGGCTGAAAGCGTACTACCAGGATTAAAACCATACCAGCCGAACCACAATAAGAAGGCACCAATGGCGGCTAAAGGTAAGCTGTGAGCAGGGGGCAAACCACCTTTTTCTTTATTATCTCGTAAGAAAATACGACCAATTCTCGGTCCTAACACAATTGCACCTGCTAAGGAAACCATACCACCAATGGTATGAACGACGGTAGAACCTGCAAAGTCACGGAAGGGTTGGCCTAACATAGGCAGGAAATGTCCGGGAGTTCCCATTAATGCAAGAAAACCATCAGGACCCCAAGCCCAGTGACCAATAATCGGATATATGAATGCTGTAACACATACACTGTAAATGATATCACCACGGAAGCTTGTACGACCAATCATTGCACCTGATGTAATGGTTGAAGCTGTATCGGCGAAGGCAAATTGGAAAATCCAGTGTGCTAAAAGAGCTACCCCAGTTGTACCGTAAGTTGCTGGGGCACCTTGTAAAAAGAAATATTGCGTTCCAATAAATCCATTACCTGAACCAAACATGAAAGCATAGCCAATAGCATAGAATGAAATACCACAAATAGCAGTATCAAGGACACATTCTACCAAGATATTTACAGTTTCACGTCTTCTTGCGAACCCAGCCTCAAGCATTACAAACCCTGCTTGCATACCGAATACTAGAAATGCACCAAGAAGTACCCAAAGTGTGTTAAACGCATTTATTGCCGTTGTTTCATGTGCGGTATAGGTTTCTGCTGCCTGAGCCGTTGAACCTGATAAAATACTTGAAAGGATGACCATACCGGCAATAACAACCGCTAAGCCTATCATTTTTCCAACAAAGAGTGTTGCAAAAAGTTTCCAATCTTTTGGTTTTGATGAATTCTCGATGATTCTCGAGAAAAATCGTCCTTTTTCGGGATGTGTTAGTGTTTTACTCATAATAATTAATATAAATGAATGTGTGTATCTTTTTATCTCAAAAAAAAGATTCTATAAGGTAATTCCTGCAACCAGAAACGCTTTGCTTGCTGATGGATTGAAGCCGACGACTCCATACACTGGCAAACTGAATTTGTCTGTAATGGTTAAAGCTTTGTTGACCTTAATCCCGACATTGGTTATACCGAAACCGGTCGTTCCATATACTGCAGGACTGTCGAAAAGAGAGGCACCGCAAAATACTTTGGTGTTGGGTGCTACCGGGTATCCCAGTTCTACGTACGTAGAATATGCATTGTCCCCGTTTGCTTTTTTGTCAGCTCCCCCAATCATGGTATTCAAGGACGCGGTTAACGGGAAAGATTCTGCACCTGTATAAGCGAGGGCTGCTTCAAAGATGTGGTCTGTCCCTTTTTTATAGTTGAAATAATCTTTGGAGAAGGTCCAGTTGTAGTCGGTCAATGTTAGCGAAAACTGGCTGGAAAAAGCATATGTAGCATATAGATCGAATTCTTTCAAGCTTCCGGAAAAATTTCCGGATCCCCATGCCCCAATACTAATTTTATTATTTGCGTATGAAACCGATGGCTGGATATTCGGTTCGTTAGAACCTTGGGCAACACCACGCCAAACATAGGAACTGACAATATCAGCACCTGTGCTGAGACTTCCCTGCGAAAAGGCTGATAATGCAGTGAGTGAAAACGCTAAGACAAATACCGTCTTGATAAATACCTTTTTCATAATCATGTTTTTAGTTGTTAATCCTAATTCGTCTGTTTCACAATGCAAACGTATAAATAACTTTTTGAATTTACAAATCAAAAAGAAAGCAAATAATCAAAAATAGCATCAAAATGATATTAGAAAAATAAATATAGCATCAAAAAGATTGCAAAAAACCAAAAACGCTTTCATTTAAGAAAGCAAGCAAATAGATATGTTTTACTAATAATTGTTAATCAAACAGCGTGAAATAGTAATAATTTGAATCAAAATAAGCGTTGCTTGCCCTGAAGAGCCTATTTTCGGATGTGTATGATTTATTATTGAAAAAAATACACAAAAAAAATAGGACATTTAATCAGATCAAGTGTCAATCAGTTACTTTTATCCCGTTTTTCATCATCCTTGACGTTAAAAGGTCTTTCAATTCAAACGAGAATGAACATTTTTACCAAAAGAGAGCTACTTTTTCTGACTTATTGTCTGCTGTTTTGCGGACTGGTTTCCTGCAAAAATGCAAGTAAGACCGGAGCAATACTCCCGGCAGTCGAAGTGACAGATCACTGCTCTGCAGCACCTGAACATACCTATGAAGTCTATATACCTAAAAGAGATCCGTCTGTTTCCAAGCTTCCTCTATTGGTTATTATTGATTCGCATGGGAGTGGCAAATTTGCGCTGGACAAATTCAAATACGGAGCCAATCAATACCCGGTGGTGCTCGCTGCCTCCAACCTTGTTAAAAATAATTTTCCGGATTTTGTTGTAGCCATTCAGACCTTGATTGAAGATGTCCGGAAGAAATATCCTGTCGATGGAACCATTTATCTGACCGGTTTCTCAGGAGGTGCGCGGATGGCATTGAGTTACGCGCTGGCTCATCCGGTAAACGGGTTGATTGTCTGTGGGGCGTTGACAGGCCCGGACCAGCTGAATGCGCTGCAATGTCCGGTTGTTGCCATTTCCGGGATGGACGATTTCAATTTTATGGAAACGGCTCAGTACCTGTTTCAGGAACAGGCTACACCTGCTAATCTGAAAATCGAATTGACAGATGCCTCTCACGATTGGCCTGACAGCCTGATGCTGGCGAATACGCTCGGTTTTATCAGTCTGTCAAGGGCAGGGGCTGAAGCGGTCGGTTCCAGTCTGGACGCTTATTGCAAAAGGCAGCACAGCCGGATTGATACGCTGGAGAAAAAAGGCGATTACCTGAAGGCTGGAACCATAGCTCGTAATATGTCTTCAACGGAGCCTTTCAACCAGGATAAAACTTTTGCAACGGCGTATCATTCAATTAAATCCAGTTCAGGCTATACAGCACAGTTAGGCAAACTGAAGCAGCAGTTAAGTTTTGAGATGAGTGTCCGGCAGCCTTATATTGATGCCTTCCAGTCAAAAGATATGAGTTGGTGGAATCATGAGATCGACTTGTCCGAAGAGAAACTAAAAACGGAGAAAGATCCTTATACTAGGGATACCTATCTGAGAATAAAAGGATTTTGGGGTATAGCCTGCTTTACATTTGGTAATCAGGCGCTGCAGTCACATAATTCTGGTATGCTGAATCGTATCGTACCAATCTATAAACGACTTGAACCGGAGAATCCGTACGTGTACTATTTTTCAGCGTTTACTTATTTTTGGAAAGGGGATGAGGCTACGACGGTGTCCATGCTGAAAAAAGCGCTGGAAAAAGGATTTACAGATTCGGCTCAACTTAATAAGGATTTTCCGGCATCAATTATCAGCCAATTACACTGACCGGTAATAGCGTTGGAAGCCAGTTTAGGCGTCCGGTCCATTTTTCGGAAACGTGCAGGCTTTCTTATAAGGCAGTTTAGGGTATAAAAAAGCAGGCAACTTACCGGTTTAATCACCGAAGTTGCCTGCTTTTTTGGGGGGATTAGAGACAAAATGCTTTCATCAGATACCTAGCGCTTCTTTGACAGGTCCGAAAACAATTTCTCCGTCCAATACATTTAACCCGCGTGCCAAAGCCCGATCGTCCTTAAGTGCCTGTTTCCAGCCCTTGTTGGCGATGGCCAAGGCATAGGGGAGTGTGGCATTGGTGAGTGCCAGCGTAGAGGTGTGGGCAACAGCTCCTGGCATGTTGGCTACGCAATACTGAACCACTCCTTCCGTCATGAATACCGGATCCTGATGGGTGGTCGGATGTGATGTTTCGAAGCATCCGCCCTGGTCGATGGCGACGTCCACCATAACAGACCCTTTCTTCATCTGGGCAATCATTTTTTGGGTAACCAGTTTGGGCGTTTTGGCACCGGCTATCAGAACGGCACCGATAACCAGATCTGCCTCTTTGAGTGCTTCCAGCAATGAGTATGGGTTGCTCATGATTAGCTTGCAATTGGCTGGCATGATGTCACTGAGGTACCGTAACCGTTCAAGGTTTGTGTCCAGTAAGGTCACATCGGCACCCATCCCGCAAGCAACTTTGGCGGCATTGGTTCCGACTGTACCGCCACCGATGATCAGTACTTTGGCTGGTGCGACACCTGGTACGCCACTCAGCAACATACCACTTCCACCCTGTGGCATTTCGAGGAAACGGGCACCTTCCAGAATGGACATACGGCCTGCGACTTCGCTCATCGGTTCCAGCAGTGGTAATTTGCCATCTGAGGTTTGTACGGTTTCATAAGCAATGGCGACACATTTACTGGCCTGCAATGCTTGTGTCTGTTCCATATCGGCGGCGAGGTGTAAATAGGTGAACACAATTTGTCCTTTTCGAAGCAGTGCATATTCGGATGGCATGATCTCTTTGACATGCATGATCATGTCCGAGCGTGTATAAATTTCTTCAGGTGTTGCCACGACCTTTGCCCCTGCTTCCTGATAGGCTGTGTCTGCGAAACCGCTACCAAGCCCGGCTTCTTTTTCGACTAAGACTTGATGTCCGTTGAGGACCATCTGATGCACTCCGGCAGGTGTCATGCTGACGCGCTGTTCGGCAGGCTTGATTTCTTTTAATATTCCTACGATCATAGTTTGTTCTTTTTAGAGAAAAATTAGTACCGCAAATATATTCCACATTGCGTCAATCTGTCTTTTTATCAGTAAAAAATAGTTGTTTCGATAAAAAATTAACTTTTTATTGCTTGTTGTTGCTCAAAAACAGGATAGGGCGTTTCATTTTGTTAAAACGCCCTATCTTTTAGTTCATGCCTGCAAGCTATTATTTATTGGCTGGATAAGGATCACCGGCAGTCCTGACATCCCAGAACATTTTCGAATAGTAATTATTCACTCCGTCTGTCAATTTGGCAACAGCCGCGTTGAAACCGTCCGGATTCAATGTACTTTCATTGGTCGGATATTTCACCCGGGCAGGTAAGTCGCCTTTCGTATCGGAGAGTGTTGTAAATTTGAACAGGGAACCGGCTTTATTATAGGTATATTCACCTGGCTTTAATAACGTTTTCGGATAACCAGTTCTGCGGTACTCAGACCATGCTTCTGTCCCTTGCATATAGAGGTGGATGTATTTCTGAGTGGCTACAGTTTCGGCGTTTACCGTCCCGCTGACTGCAGCGACGTAATTGTCGATGGTTGCCTGCGGAATTGTTTTACCAGCCAGTTTAGCCCAGTGAGCGATGGATGCTCTGATGCCTTTCTCGTATTCGGCTGAACTGAATCCGTTGGCCTCGGAAAGAATAAAGCAATATTCGGCGTATGTCATCAAGGGAACAGAGAAATCCTTGTTCAGCATAATAGGATGATTGCTGGTGCTGTACCACGAAGGAGATGCATTTTTGATCGCTGTATTGATATCGGTACTTGGAAATCCGTAAGGCATGCCGATGTAGTTGCCATTTCTGGGCGTTGTATAAATAGCCAAACGAGGATCGACAACACCTTCCCATGGGTGTTGCTTGTTGTTCAGTGTATCGCGTTGGCCTTTAAGCAAGTCGCAGAATGGTTTTGTTATCGTAAAGTCATTTCTGGATTCCACGAAAAATCCGCGATAGAAACTACATTCGTCCGGTGCGATGGTGGTGTACTTGAACATCGCTTCGTCGTCGTTGCTGGTAAAGCCCAGGGATGGATCGGCAATGACATCGGCCATGTATGATTTCCAGTTAGGATCCACTTTCGATAAACGAAGGGCCAGACGTGCTTTCAAGCTGTAAGCAAATTTCTTCCACAAGACCGGATCTCCATTGTATATCCGGTCACCGGAATAGAAGGCTTGCTTTGTGACATCGATCATGGAGATGGCTGTTTTCAGCTCATTGATCAATGCCGGATAAAGCGCTGTCAGATCATCATATTTTGGATATTCAATGCCGCCGTTTAATTTGAATGCTTCACTGTACGGGACGCTTCCCCAGGTATCGGCAATTACCTGCATCAACCATACTTTAAGGATTTTGGCCACAGCAATCTGATTGGTGTTGTCACCATAAAGAGCTGCCACCGATTTGGTCGACTCATCCGTGTTCAACTTTTCAATCAGCTCGTAGTTGCCTGCGACGGTGTAAAAATAGTTGAAGTAATTATTGTTCACTGATTCACGGATCTGGTAACGGTCTTCTTCCGTGTAATTGCGTTGGCACCAATACTGCGCATAAGGCAACGCTTGACGGCCGCTGAACCAGTTGTCGTAGACATAATCCAGCATTTTCTTTTCAGAACCGGTCAGCAATGTAGCCGTTGAAACGTCTGTCGGGTTGTTTGGATCGACATTCATGTCATCAACATTTTGGCATGAAGCAACGACAACTCCAAGCAAAAGAACTACCAAAAATTTATTATATTTTCTCATAGTTGTATTTTCTTACTAATTAAAATTGAAGACCAAAATTTAATCCGAAAGAAGCGACTGAAGGCAGTGCTCCACCTTCAATACCCTGAATATTACCTGAACTGGTCGTAGCAGATTCCGGATCAAAATGTTTCGTGTCAGGGCCCCATAAAGCGAGGTTGCGTCCGTAAGCAGATACTTTCAAGCTGCTAATGATCTTACTTCTAAGTGGCACCGTATAGCCAACCGTGATTTCACGTAGTTTGATAAAATCACTTTTGAAGACATCTTGTGCAGCCGGGCCAGAATAATAGCCACTTGCCCATGTTTCCGCATCGAGACGGGTTGTATTGGCCGTCCCATCTTCATGCACACCTTGAAGCAAAACGCCACCGCCGTCAGCAGGATCGTCGCGTTTCAGTTTGCCAAGTTCATTGTAGCCGGCTGTTTCATCCAACATACCAGAATAGATGCCCCACATGTAAGAGGTTGAGAAGAATTTTCCGCCAGCCTGTCCGTCGAATAAAACGCTGCAATCGAAGTTCTTATAACGGAAGGTATTTAGCAAACCACCGGTGATCGTCGGATTGACGCTACCAAGGGGTACGTTACCGCTGGTCGATTCATACAAGCCATCATCACCGACCACTTTTTTGCCATTGGCATCATAGACATAATCGGTCCCCATAATGACACCATATTCTTTTCCGACATAGGCG
>JAUZOU010000369.1 GCA_030706285.1 Bacteroidota bacterium | reverse complement strand
GCCGTATACTTTATTGAATATGGCTTCAATTTCAGCCTGAGTATAGTCTTCGGCATAGAATTCTTCAATGCCGTGGTCGCTAAGTTTACAACCGACGGAGGCAAAGAAGTCATGACGGACTTGTAAGGCATCTATGACATCAGCAAATTTTGAAATGCTAACGCCAGCTACAGTTGAAAGTTTCTCAATGTACGTGCGGAAATTAGCCGGATTTTCTACAGCCATTGCTTTGTCAGGTCTCCAGGTAGGTAATACCTTAATGGAAAAGCCTTCCTTTTTAAGGGAGAGATGGTATTCCAATGAATCGACCGGATCGTCTGTTGTACAAACGACTTCAACCTTGAACTTTTTCATAAGACCTCGGGCAGAATACGCTGGTGTACGCAATTTGGCCGTACATTCATCATAAATTTCACGAGCTGTTTCCGGCTTCAGTATTTTATTGACGCCAAATGCCTTTTGTAATTCAAGATGTGTCCAGTGATATAATGGATTACGCATGGTATAAGGTACAGTATAGGCCCATTTTTCAAATTTTTCCCAGTCTGTCGTATCCTTGCCGGTGCAGAACCGTTCATCCACTCCGTTGGTTCTCATTGCTCTCCATTTGTAATGGTCACCTTCCAGCCAGATTTGGCCCAGGTTGTCAAATTGTCTGTCTTTGGCGATAAATTCCGGATTGAGGTGACAGTGATAATCGATGATGGGAAGACTGGCTGCGTGGTCATGATACAAATGCTGTGAAACTTCGTTGTCCAGCATGAAATTTTCATCCATGAATGTTTTCATAAGTATATACATTTTCGTTAGGGGTCAAAGACAATATGTCAGTGATGGTCATCAAACAGATGAACTATGCAAAGGTGGTTTTTTGTACGATCAAATTTGTTTAATAATTATCGGATTTCGGGTAAAAAATGCCGTCTTCGTAACAGAACAGGACAGCATAGCTAAAAAGCCGGACATTCTAAGCCTCTTTAATACAGTCAGGTACGAAAAAACGCACTTGGCTTTATGTGATTTTGTACACGAAAGACGAATATACTCATTATTTTTTATATCCGGAATTATCTATAAATTTGTCTACATGTCAATACAAAACATCAATCTAATTACCTATACAAAAGAAAAATTATGAAACCATTAAACAGAAAAAATGTCCAGGCAAAGATGCGTCCTGAACGGATCATTCAATTTGGAGAAGGTGGATTTTTACGCGCCTTTGTCGACTGGATCATTTTTAATATGAACGAAAAAGCCAATTTCAACAGCAATGTTGTCGTTGTCCAGCCCATTGAAAAAGGACTGATCGATGTCCTGAACGAACAGGATGGATTGTATCACCTGAACCTTCAGGGAATCAGTGAAGGCAAACCCGTTGACAGCATTCAGCTGATCGATGTCATCAGCCGTGGCATTAATCCTTATCAGCATTTTGACGATTATTTGAAACTGGCTGAAAATCCGGATATGCGTTTCATCATTTCAAATACGACAGAAGCAGGCATTGCCTTCGATCCGGAATGTAAGCTGGATGACGCTCCGGCTAAATCGTATCCAGGTAAGTTGACTCAGTTGCTCTACCACCGGTTCAAATTCTTCAAAGGCGCTCCGGATAAAGGCTTCATTATTTTCCCTTGCGAACTCATTTTCCTGAATGGAAAAGAATTGAACAAATGCATCCATCAGTATATTGAATGTTGGAACCTGGGTGCTGATTTCAAAAAGTGGTTTGAAACCGCCTGTGGTGTCTATTGTACATTGGTTGACCGGATTGTTCCGGGTTATCCTAAAGATACCATTGATCAGATTCTAGCCAACATTCAATTGGAAGATAAATTGGTGGATAAGGCTGAAATATTCCATTTGTGGGTGATCGAAGCCCCGGAATCCGTTGCTAAGGAATTTCCTGCACGTGAAGCCGGTTTGCACGTTTTGTTTGTACCTGATGAAACGCCCTATCACAAACGTAAGGTTGTCATGTTGAATGGTCCTCATACTGTCTTGTCTCCGGTTGGTTATTTATCAGGTCTGAATACAGTGCGTGAATGTTGTGAAGATCCGATTATCGGCCAGTATGTTCATAAGGTACAATTTGAAGAATTGGCCAATACACTGGACTTGCCTAAGCAAGAAATCGAACAATTCGGTAAGGATGTGCTGGATCGTTTTCGCAATCCATTCGTTAAGCATTTTGTCACGAGTATCATGCTGAACAGTTTCCCGAAATTTAAAACCCGCGACCTGCCTGGACTGAAGACCTATCTGGAACGTAAAGGTGAATTGCCCAAAGGACTTGTTTTGGGATTAGCCGGTATTTGTACCTATTACAAGGGGGGTAAACGAGGTGAAGACGAAATTGTCGTCAATGATGACCCGAAAATCATGAAGCTGCTGAAAGACCTTTGGGCTACCGGATGCACTAAAAAAGTGGCTGAAGGTGTGCTGGCCGATGAATTCATCTGGGACGAAGATCTGAACAAGATCCCTGGTCTGACCGATATGCTGGACGGATTTCTGAAGTCTATTCAGGAAAAGGGCATGTTGGAAACTGTTAAATCGATTCTTTAATGTTAAACCAACAGAATGCCATCTCTTCTACAGGGGTGGCATTTGTTTGTTAATAGCCTGACAATGAAAGATATTCAACTTTTGAAAATAAATCCGGCCGATAATGTGGCTGTGGCTATCGAGGCGTTGGTCAAAGGCCAGCAAGTCGTTGTGGACGGTAAGACCATCACCGTTGCTGAAGCGATCCCTGCAGGTCATAAGATGGCCCTGAAAGCGTTCAAACCCGGAGAACATGTCATCAAATACGGCTATCCGATTGGTCACGTCCTAAAGGAGATCGTAACAGGCGGTTGGCTGAACGAAACAAATATCAAGACCAACCTTGAAGGATTGTTGGAGTATACCTATGAGCCCAAACCGGTGATCCAGGCAGTCGAAGACCGGCATCTGACGTTCAAGGGATATAAGCGCGCCAATGGTCAGGTAGGTATCCGTAACGAAATCTGGATTATTCCGACCGTCGGATGTGTTAATGGGATTGTGAATCAACTGGCAGAGCAACTACGCAAGGAAACAGGAGAAAAAGGCGTTGATGCCATTGTTCAATTTCCACACAATTATGGCTGTTCTCAATTGGGAGACGATCATGAAAATACCCGGAAAATCTTACGGGATATGGTCAATCATCCCAATGCAGGCGGTGTACTGGTTGTCGGGCTTGGTTGTGAGAATAATCAGGTCAGCAAATTCCGTGAAATGCTGGGTGATATTGACCAACACCGCATCAAGTTTATGGAAACACAGAAAGTGGCCGACGAAATCGAAGAAGGCATGCTGCTGCTAAGAGAAATCTACGAATTGGCTTCAAGAGATGAACGCACCGACTGTCCGCTTAGCGAGCTGAAAGTTGGCTTGAAATGTGGCGGCTCTGACGGGTTCTCGGGAATCACTGCCAAT
>JAUZOU010000368.1 GCA_030706285.1 Bacteroidota bacterium | reverse complement strand
GCGTTGACACAATTACAATAGATTGAATGCACAAAAAGGTCCGTCTCTTCTATATGCAGAGGCGGACCTTTTTGTATGGCATGAAGATATACGTACCAGCGTTTACGGCCAGTTGATCAGTTCTTACCGGTACGTGATTACTTATTGTAGTACTTTTGAGCTTCAGGCAACAACGCCTGCAAATTGGCAATACGCTTGGCATCTGTCGGGTGGGTACTCAGAATTTCAGGCACAGAGACAGATGACTTGGCTGCCATCCTGGACCAGAAGGTCAATGCTTCCGCCGGATCATAACCAGCCATTGCCATAAAAATCAATCCCAGATGGTCAGCCTCATATTCCTGCTTGCGGGAATATGGCAACATTACACCGTATTCTGCACCTAAACCCAGCACAGTAGGCAAAGCTGTTTTAAGGAATGTAGACTGATTTTGCACCAATGATCCTGCAGCGGACAGGAGGCCATTGACAGCCATTTGCTGACTGAGCCGTTCATTGGAATGTTTGGCAACAGCATGAGCGATTTCATGGCCTAATACAACAGCCAGACCAGCTTCAGACAGAGTGACCGGCAACAATCCCTCATAGACGACAATTTTCCCTCCAGGCATGCAGAAAGCATTGACTGCTGTATCGACAACCAGTTTGAAATCCCAGTTATACCCTTCGATCAAACTCGACTGGCCTTTAGCACTGAGATAGTTTTGGACAGCTGTAGTAATTTTGCTGCCGACACGAGAAACAAGGGCACTTTGGGTCGTTTTCTTAGAGACCGTCGCTGTGGCCATATAGGCCTTGTAGGAACTGTCAGCGATGGTCAGCATTTCGGCATCCGTTACAACATTAAACTGCTTCCTGCCTGTCAGCATGACAGTGGAACATCCTGTAAAGAGCACCAATAACAGGGCTATAAGCCCTGCATTAAGACTAAGTTTCTTCATGGAGTTTTATTTATTCTGTTAACGATTCTGGAATACAACACCGAACGAACAATGAACAAAAATACAAATTTTGTCGTTTTGTTGTTAGAAAGCCTTATATGAAACAACCAGCCATCACCGGTTCCAACCGGTAAATGGACGTTTCCATAAGATAGCCATTGAATCAAATGATCATCTCTGCATCCCGGTCCGGCGAATTTTTATCCGGACGAAACAGCTCTGCTCTGGTAAGAAGTTCGTTGAGTTTGCTTAACTCCACTCGATCCATATTAAAATCGGAGTTAAATGCCAGCCGCAGTAATGTTGCACATTCACTACGCTTTTTGGAAGGCATGTTCCGGACAACCTCAAAAGCCTCTTCTTCGGGAAGTTGAAGATAATCTTCTATTTCTTTTTGTGTAATGTTCAACCATTCAAGAGACTGACGGAAATACGCGGATTCGTTGTTCGTAATATTATTGTCAGAATCTATCAAAATCCAAATGAGACGCGCCACAGCCAGCGATTCGTCAAAATCGAATGGGTTATTTTCCATATTCGTCAAATCAGGGGCCGGTTGGCCAAATGCAGTTTTCTGAAGTTCAAAACTACTCTTTTCAATCCGACAAAAGTATGGAATATTTGTCAATTATCGAAGACCGCTACCAGATAATGGAACAATTTTTCACGACACTCAAACAGCGATTGCTCGTTTCCGGTTTCTCTGGCTAGCGAAGTAACACCTTTATCTGTAAATCCGCATGGATTGATGTAATTGAAATAGGTCAAATCCGTGTTGATATTGAGGGCCAGCCCATGCATGGTGATGTAACGGCTGCTTTTAACGCCTATAGCACAGATTTTCCGGGCTTTTCCCGGTACATCCGGTTCAAGCCAGACTCCTGTGGCACCTTCCAGACGTTGACCCTTCACATGATACGTTGCCAGGAACCGGATGACGGCTTCTTCCAGTTTAAAAATATACTGACGCAATCCGATGTTGAAATGCTCGAGATCGAAAATGGGATAGACCACTATCTGCCCCGGACCATGATAGGTAATATCGCCACCCCGTTCGATCCGGAAAAAAGAGACTCCACGTGCTTCCAGCAATTGTTTGCTCACGAGCAGATTTTCTTCTTTTCCGCTTTTCCCTAAAGTATAAACGGGAGGGTGTTCGCAGAAAACGGCCACATCAGGTAGCGACTGCATACAATCAGCCGATCGTTGTTTGGCCATTACGCGATCTTCAAACAATGCTTTCTGTTTGTCCCATGCCTGCGCATAGTCTATCCGGCCCCAGTCTGTCAATTGAATCATTTTGATTTTTTTAACGTTGTAACATCAGAGTTCGCTTTATCTATAGTCTGTCATTAAGCTATCATCAATAGTCTGTATCGCCGTTTTTCACCATTCGGCCTTTTCGTAGACGTTCCAGGACTCTGACAAAAGTTCTCCGATTTTTTACACAAAAAGTTGTTAAAAAAGGACTATTTTTGTTCACTGATTTCAAACGGTCAAACGCTTTTTGAAACGCTGGACAGGATAAAGGGCATCTCTCCCCTTTTAACAGGGTGTTCCTTTACACATTGAATTCAATGTGGCAAAAATACAGTTTTTCCTGTGATTGCTGCTGTTTCGTCTTATTTTTAGATTAATGTCATCAACGTATGAGAAAAATAGCATTATTCGTCACTATTGCCGTCATATTGGCGACTGCCTATTCTTGCAAAGGTAAATCAGCCATCAAACATGATAAATTGGAACTGGAACCTTGTTCGCTGAACCTTAAGACCTACCTCAACAACGATACCTCGAAACAATCGCTGGATATGAGGCTGAGCATAGAATATCCGGCCAAATACCCTGACAAAGCCTTGCTGACCAAAGTCCGCAAAGCCGTGTTAAGAGATTTTTTCCCTGAAGCTGACAGTGAGTACGAAAATCCGACAGCTGTATTGAATGCCTATGCAAAGGATTATAAGAAATTCTTCCAGGAATCAGGAAACGGAGAAGCCAATCCTGAGGAAGAAGGGTTCGTACAGGATGATCCATGGTACAATTATCAGAAAATGATTGTACGCTATAATGATGACGGCCTGTTTTCCTATACGGTTTGTTCTGACCGCTATACCGGAGGTGCCCATGGCGGTAAGAATTTCTTGAATGCTGTTATCGACATGAAAACCGGAAACCGGATCACCGAAGACGATCTGTTCACGGAAGAGGCCAAGCCGATGGTAATCAAGATGATCGTAAACAAGATCCTTGAGAAGAACCAAGTCAGAACGGTCGGCGAACTAGAGGATATCGGCTATTTTGACATTTCGGAAATCTCGTTGAACAAAAATTTTTTCCTCAACGACAAAGGAATAACCTATACGTTCAACGAATATGAGATTGCCGGATACGCAGTGGGTACAACTGAGGTATTTCTGGATTATGCCAGTTTATCGGGCCTGATGAAACAGGGAAATCCGATCGAAACCTTGATAGATTGACACCGTACCTTAATTGACTATGACAAACTGCATCGAGCACTACTTTCCATCACTG
>JAUZOU010000367.1 GCA_030706285.1 Bacteroidota bacterium | reverse complement strand
GTTGATGTTTAACCGGCTGGGTAACCAATAGCCGGCCGGATACCTGTATTTCCTGCGGATAATTGCTGTACCCTTTAATCGCTTGACCTATGAAAATCATTGCTGTCGGCATGAATTACCGGAAACACTTACCGGAGCTGGATAGTCCGGAACCTGCTGAGCCTGTTTTGTTTATTAAGCCGGATTCTTCACTAACCACTGCAACGGCACAAAGACCGTCAGTCAATATGCCCTTTTTTCTGCCTGATTTCTCGGATGAACTTCATTACGAAACGGAGATTGTCGTCCGGATCAATAAGTTGGGGAAAAACATTGATGAGCGATTCGCCAACCGGTATTATGATGATGTAACCGTCGGTCTTGATCTGACAGCCAGAGATCTCCAGCGGAAATTACGCAGTCAGGGATTGCCCTGGGAGATCAGTAAAGGGTTTGATCAGTCTGCCGTTGTGGGTGAATTTATTCCCTTAAATGAAACAGGAGCTATTCAGGATCTGACATTCAGCTTGATGATTAATGGCAAAACGGTTCAGACAGGTTATACGGCCGATATGATTTTTTCCGTAGACAAGATCGTTGCCTATGCTTCGCGTTTCTTTACGCTGAAGACAGGAGACCTGATTTATACTGGAACGCCTTCGGGCGTAGGTCAACTCGTTGTGAATGATCACCTGGAAGGATTTCTGGGTGAAAAGAAATTACTGGATCTGCGCATCAAATGATATACGAAAAACCTGATTTTCACGTTCTCTATCACATGAGGTTTTTCATATGATGATAGCTATTTCTTTTATTAAGGCCAAATGGACACAGTCTGCCAATCTTAGCACTGTCATGAGCGCGCTGTATAAGCATATTCGTTTTATCTGCCTGCTGGTTGTCTTGCTGGTCTGTTATTCAGCTACGGCCGACAATCATCGTTCGATCGGCTGGTTTGAGTCTGTTACGATCGACGGAAGTCTTGATTTTACGGGTTCTGTGCGGCACGACGGTTGTTCGCTGCCAATCTATTCAGAAACCTACCAACCAACTGTTCAAGCGAACAGCTATTCCGTAGCCTTGTCATTTCCGGTTTATGAAAGGCTGACGCAGGATGAGCTGAAATCCTTGAAACCCTTGCTGAATCTATTGGCTGACAGCCTTCAGCTCAATGTTTCTTATGGCATGGACCGGAAAAAGAAGGTGTTGAACCTCTCGTTCGTACCATTTATTCGTAAAGGATCCGGTTACTACAAATTGACTTCTTTCAAATGGGAAATTGCTCCGGTGCAGTCATCTGTTGTCTCTCTCAGGGCAAAAAGGTCGTATGCTTCTGCCTCGCAACTAGCTTCCGGCAAATGGAAAAAATTAAGTGTCAAGGAATCCGGTCTGTATAAACTGACCTATGAGGATATTGTCAATATGGGTTTAAATCCCAGTAAGATACAAATTTACGGATATGGTGGAAACCTGTTGGAAGAAGATTTTAGCAAAACCGGTTATCAGGATGATTTGCCTGAAGTTCCTGTCTGGAAGGAACTAGGAGCCGATAGCGTCTTCAATAAAGGCGATTTTATTTTATTCTATGCCAAGGGCCCTGTTTCATGGATTCAAAATGCTTCCGGCTTTTTTAACCGTGTCAGAAATAGTTATTCCGATAAAGCCTATTATTTTGCCGGAGAGCGGGATGGTGGTACGTTGACCGTATCGAACACGTCGTTTTCCGGGACGCCCAACAAACAATCGACCAGTTTTACCGATTTCCTGCTTCATGAAACAGATCTGGTCAACATCGGAGAATCGGTGGCCAGCAGCGGTACTGGCCGTGAGCTATATGGAGAGGACTTTGTCTCCATACCTGACCGCACGTTTACGTTCGACGTTCCCAATGTAGATACCACTCAGAAGTCCAGGATCGGGGTGGACTTCGTGGCTCATAACACCAGCACTTCCTACTGCAACCTGTTTGTCGATGATCATTTTATCACGGCCATGTCTATGAGTGCCATATCCTCGTCCGACCTTTATACGTATGGAACGAATGCCAACGTAATGGCCTTGTTTCAACCAACCTCCGATAAAATGAATGTGACGTTGAATTACCTTCAATACGGAAATTCTTCTACCCCAAGAGCTTTTCTGAATTACATTATTCTAAATGTCAGGAGAAAGCTGAAACTGGACAAGTCCCCGCTGATATTCCGTGACCCGAATGTGACCGGTACCGGAAATGTGGCACGTTATACAATTGATGGTGCCAATTCAACCGTCAGGGTGTTTGACGTAACGGATCCGTCCGGTATGACTTGTGTGACGGGCAGCCTGAGTGGCTCTGCGTATGCGTTCGATGCTCCGGCCAGTTCCTTGAAGGAATATGTTTGTGTCAACCTGAACGGTTCCATCCCTTCGCCAACGATTGAAGGTAATGTCGCCAACCAGAACATTCACAGCTATCAGCCTGATATGGTTATCATCACGCCTGAAGCCTTCAAAAAACAAGCCGCCAGATTGGCCGAAGCCCACACTGAAAACGATGGGCTTAGTGTTTTGGTGGTTACACCGGAACAGGTTTATAACGAATTTTCATCAGGTACTCCTGATGCCACAGCCTATCGCCGTATGATGAAACTGTTTTATGACAAAGCGACGACCGAAAGTGAACTGCCAAAGTATCTTTTGTTGTTTGGCGGTGGCGTGTATGACAACAGGCTGGTTTCTGCTCAATTTCTAAGCGCGACGACCAAGTCCAACTGGTTGTTGACCTATGAGTCGAAAGAAAGTCTCAGGGGGAGTTCCTCATTCGTAACAGACGATTATTTCGGTTTTCTCGATGATTCGGAGGGTTCCGACCTGTCGTCCGGCATCATGGATATCGGGATCGGCCGTTTTCCGGTTCATTCGGCTGAACAGGCTAAAGCGGCCGTGGATAAAACGCTTTTTTATATGAAGAATAACCGGAAATGGGCCTGGAAAAACCGGTTGTTGTACCTGGCCGATGATGGCGATTCCAACACTCATACCTATCAGGCCGAGCAACTGGCTTCTGCGACTGAAAACAATCATCCGGGTTTCATGGTAAACCGGATTTATGTGGATGCCTATAAAAAAGTGGTCGGCGCTTCCGGGCCGACAATCCCTGATGCCAACAAAAAATTCTCAGAGTTGCTGAACGCTGGACTGCTGTTGTTGAATTATACCGGACACGGATCAACCACCGAATGGGCGGCAGAAAAGTTGCTGACGCTGCAGGAAGTGAAAGACATGACGAACAAATGTTTGCCGGTGTGGGTAACTGCCACCTGTGATTTTTGCAGGTACGACTCTCCGGATGTGACGGGTGGCGAGACGGCTTTTCTGAATCCGAACGGAGGTGCCATTGCCTTATATACGACCACCCGTGTGGTTTATTCAGACAAGAACTATGAGCTTAATACCGCCTTTAACAACAACATGTTTTCGAAAAAGAACGGCATCCGGTATTCATTGGGCGATATCATGCACCTTTCCAAGAGTGC
>JAUZOU010000366.1 GCA_030706285.1 Bacteroidota bacterium | reverse complement strand
CCTCATTTATCCGACATTCTTAGTACTAATATAAGTATAAGCATCAACATTGGGGCCTTTGCCTACATTAATATCCACTAATATTTTTTCATACTCCTTCGCTGCTGTCTTTTCAAAATCATGAAGCATCAGCATAGCAGCCTCATCGGTCAACTCATATAGAACACCTTCCACACAGGAATAATTTTTTTCTTCAATATCAATCATTGCCTGCCCCCAATCATCTATTCTTGTGGATAAGCAGCTTTTGTAACCATTCAGAATAGCCTTACAAGAACTGATGAAATCAATATTTTTTTCACTCAAGTATTTTGGATTCACATATGGTCCATAAACAAATAAAAACATACGCTATTGGATAAATAGTTCGTTCAGAATTACTTTGTTGTTGCAAATGCGCGGATTGTCTGGACAAATTGTTCCGTTTCTTCCATATTCGGAGAATGGGCTGAATTTTCAAATGTATAAAACCTCTTTTCAGGAGCTTTTACGACTTTCAAATAGTTCTTGGCCAAAGCATAAGATACCTGATAGTCATATTTGCCGGAAATTAAGCAGACAGGTATTTTAAATGATGTTGAAGATTCAAACAAGTTGTCGGATATCATATTCGGAAAAACAGACTTTGAAGAAAACGACATGCCACGGATATAATTTATTTTTTCGGACAAGGTGTAACCTTTGAAAAGCAATATGAATTTTGCAATACTTAGCATCGAAGCATTTTTGTGCATGATGCCAATGCCATATTCTTCCATCAGATTTGATCTGACAGATCTTAAATATGTTTGATTTGGAAAATCCGGTGCTAACTTATCAAATTTACTCAGTTTAGCTATATTCTTTTTGTCTCCAATCTCGGTTGCATGTTGCAACATATAGTCGTAAGCCAATCTTTCAGATTCCAATTGATTGGTAACCTGCCCAATACCAAAATAGGCCAAATAATCATCGGGATATCTTTCAACTGTTTTGACCCCAAGATAAGTTCCCCATGAGTGTCCCATAATGATAATCTTTTTCTTTTTGAACCGTCGTTGAAGGTATTCCGTCATTTCATGGGTATCCTGAACCATCTGGTCAATAGTCATTGTAGACGGATCAATGGATTTACTGTATGACATGCCGGCACCACGTTGATCCCAGTAGCAAACTGTGAAATATTTTTCAAGCCTTTCACCTGACTCTGTTGGAATGATCATAGGAAGTTCCGGGCTTCCGGGACCACCATGCAGATAAAGGATAACCGGATTCACAGGATCCTCGCTCCGGATGAAAAAACCCTGCCGGATGCCACCAATTTCTATTTCGCTTTTCTCCGCAATGGCATGAGGAATAATCTTTCCGGAAGCATCACTGAGTGGTTCCAACTTTCCCGGACTGTTTATCCATAAATAGAAAATGCCTATCAATAAGACAGTTGCTATTGATAATAGAAATATCCGTATGCTCTTCTTTATCATTTTTATTTCAATTATTAAGTTCTGGGCCAAACAAGGAAAGAACAAAAATACTGATAACCAAAGTCGAGCATTTGTCTATTCTTGCTGAATTTGCTATTCTTTTATTTTTGCATTAATGGCAAAACTTTTATAAGATATTTTAGTAAAATTAAATGGTTCAAATCCACATTCTCTTAATAGTGTCTCTATTTCTTTCTTGGAATAAATTCTATAATCACCTTCATAAAATAGTTTATGTTTTGTACAAAAATTCATTAGTTGTCTCATGATCACTGGTGCCGTCGGATCTCCGATAACCAGCGTCCCATCCTTTTTCAAAAGCCTTTTCATTTCCAACAAGACTTTTTTCGGATGCGGATAATGATGAAAGGAGGCATTACATATAATAGCATCAAACATGCCGTCCTCCCAAGGCATTGACTCTGAGTCGCCAACCTTTAATTCAGCCTTGTCCCCGAGTTTTTCTCCGGCTACCTCAATCATATTCCCGGATATGTCCAGTCCATACAAGTTGATATTTCCACTTGCAGACAACGGCAACAATATATTTCCCGTGCCACACCCTACATCCAATAATGTCCCTGGATTTAAAGCCTTTACCCTACGCAAAATTTCACCATACATCGGAGCTACAAATTTTCCAATGTAACTTTCATCATAACCCTCTGCATATTTTTCAAAATGTGCTTTCGACTTTTCTTTATAGTTCTCTTTCATTTCTTCTTAGTTAACACAACTACCTTGCTGGAAACACCTTACTATTGTTCTTTTTACATCCTGCCATCGTCTTATTTTTAGATCGAAACAAAAGTAGCCCTACAACAACTTAAAAAAAAGCCAGAATCGATAAAACCAAGTATTATTCCCGATGAAATACTGTTTTTTAAGGTTTAAATGATGGCATTTCATTGAACATGACAAACAGAGAATCTCCTTTAAAGGGGACATTGCGGATTGATGTTAATGCAGTATCTTTACCCTATGCCAAATAACATAAAGAATCAGGAGGACATCCTGGAAAAGCTAAAGATTCAGAAGCTCAACTCCATGCAGGAAGAGGCTCTGACAGCCATTGATGCATCATCAGACATTGTCTTGCTTTCCCCGACAGGAACAGGCAAAACGCTGGCGTATTTGCTCCCCATCATCGGAAAGCTGGAGGCTGAAAGCGACGAAATACAAGTGCTGATACTCGTCCCGTCCAGAGAGCTGGCTCTTCAAATAGAGCAAGTGATCCGGGAAATGGGGTCAGGATACAAAACCAACGCCGTTTACGGTGGTCGCGCAGGATATCAGGACAAGATGGATCTCAAGCACAATCCCACTATCCTGATAGGCACGCCGGGAAGGGTTGCCGACCTTCTGAGAAGACAGGTCTTTTCAACCGAATTCATCCGCACGTTGGTGCTTGACGAATTTGACAAATCTCTCGAAATCGGTTTTGAGACTGAAATGAGCGAAATCATTGCAGCCATGCCGAATATCGAAAAAAGGATTCTGACCTCTGCAACACGAGCAACAGAAATACCTGCATTTGTAGGTTTGAATCATCCTGTCTGCATCGATTACTCAGATGAAAAGATATCTCAGTTAAAAATCAGAACGGTCGTTTCTCCCACAAAGGATAAGCTGGGGACTTTGGTTAAAACACTAAATCACATCGGTCATCAGCCCGGAATCGTTTTCTGCAACTTCAAGGAAACCATACAGGAAGTAAGTGACTATCTAACAGCAAATCATATCCATCATGGCTGTTTCTTCGGCGGAATGGAACAAATCGACAGGGAAAGGACCCTGATCAAATTCCGGAACGGCACCCACCAGCTGATTGTTGCCACCGACCTGGCAGCCAGAGGACTCGACATTCCTGAACTGAAATTCATCATTCATTTTCAGCTGCCGCCAAGGAGTCAGGAATTTACACACAGAAATGGAAGGACAGCCAGAATGAACTCCGATGGCACCGCCTATATCCTGAAATGGGAGAAAGAAGAGCTTCCTGATTTCATCGAGGATACAAAGATCGAACAAAT
>JAUZOU010000365.1 GCA_030706285.1 Bacteroidota bacterium | reverse complement strand
TGCCTTGCATGAATGGGATTTGTACGACAAGGTTTGGCAGGCTGGAGTCATCCTGTTACCGATCCGGTCGGTCGGGGTCATGGGTGATGAACGGACCTATGAAAATGCAGTGGCTTTGCGTGCTGTGACGTCTACGGATGCCATGACGGCCGACTGGGCGCACCTTCCCTATGATTTTCTGGGTAAGGTTTCCAACGACATCATCAATAAGGTGAAAGGCGTTAACCGCGTGACGTACGATATCTCGTCGAAGCCACCGGCAACGATTGAGTGGGAATAAGAACCACCTCGCTATACGCTTTTCTTACCCTTCTTACAGATCGCTGCAGGAAGGGTAATTTGTTATATCAGCAAGCATTAAGGGCTACTTGCTTTTCAACCTGCTGCACAAACTCCGACAGCAGTAAGCAATTAATTGTCCGAGATATGGTGAAGGAGTGTGCAGTTTGTAAACAAAAAATAATAAAGATTTATCCGAATAAATTAAATTACAAGTATTGCATAGCCCGGCTTTTGCTATCTACGCGAATAAAAATCTTATGATTTATCACTAACCATAGCAATTATTTCTCTCAGAATGTCTTCATCTTTCATTAATCCACCCAATCCACTCCATTTATATCATCTATTGACCGTTCTCCTGATTCAATTTTCGGAGTTATCAAATCATCAGATACTTTTATATAGGCTCTATTTCTCCAAATAATTTTATCGTTCTCAATCTTGGCATATTCTCCATCAATGTAATAACAGGCAAAATAACTATTAGTCAATCTAGGTATTGTTATTAATAAAGAATTGCTATTCTGATGCTTTAGTTGATAATCAGAAAAGTAAAAAGCAATACGCCCCAAATAGCCCCCATTAAAGCTATTACAGATAAGGTCTAAATTGTAAATTTCAAAAAATAAATTCCCCAACACATATTTTTCTCTAGGAATAATTATTGTATCGCACTTTGTTGATTTTGAAGGATATCCAACTGATGCCCTTATTCTATATTTTCCCTTAAACGGAAAAACAAACCTGATTTTTACACTATCATTTATTTGAGGATTATAAGACTCTTCCACTTTTACGGTTTTAACGACTATGCTGTCTGGATCTGATGTCAATTTCACAAAACCAGCCTGAACATATTCCACTCTTCCACATGATGCAAGGCTATCTCCTTCATCTAAATCAATGCACCCAGGACAAACATGAGTCCTGATAATTTTATATTTATCCTTGTCAATTTGTATGTACTCCTCCTCATTATTGGAAAGGAGATAGGTACCTCTGACATTCTTAACTTGAGCATATAGCGGAAGCAATACATTCAAAATAATTATTATTGTTATGATTTTCAAGATTTCCATATATCTTATTTTTTCTCACTTAAATATGGATACAACAATTTTCCGTTACTATCTCTCATTCCTTTAATTAAAGGAATGACAATTTCATTCGGACTATGTACTCCTTTTGCCCCAGGGATGAATCCATTTAACGAAAATTGTGCTTTATAAGCATTCTCTTCATTCATACCTCGTTCTTTATTTGAGGTTCCGGCATTTTGTAAAGCTCCTTTATAAAAATTTAGTTTTCCTACATTCAGGGATTGACTTATGTGCTTAATCTCATGAACGGCTAATCCATCTGTTGGTGCATTAATATTAACTTCCTTATCCTTCTCTTTGGTTACACTTCCACACATTCCTTCTGGCCTTTTTAGCACATATATGTGTGTTCTATCAGATCCTAATTGCTCAATGTCTGATTTACTTTGATTCATTTGAGAAACGCGAGTTTCAATCGCAGCAATTTTATTATTCAAATATGTCAACAGCCCAACCAACAATCTTGTGAGAGCAGAGACATCAGTGACTAGGGATAGGTAACTCATCCATCAAGATAGGTGGTATCCGCTCCCAAGTGATTGGGAGTTGTCGATTCAAAACCGAAGATCAGTTGGCTTTCTCGCTTTTCTTGACAACATACCAGATGAAAAATCCGATCAGCATGATGTAAGCACCTAGGGAAGTCCATTCGGATCCTGGCGTCACTACCCAATTTTTCATCATCCAGTCGGCACCCACAAAACGGATGGCCGCACTGACAACGCCCATTAAGGCGCCGCCGGCGATAAAACCGGAAGCGATCAAGGTGCCCATTTCGCCACGGGCCGTATTCAACGCCGTATCGGTTGTCCGTGTTGTTACCCACCAGTGAATCAGGCCACCAACTAACAACGGCAGGTTGAGATCGAGCGGAATGAACATACCCAATGCAAAAGCAAGTGCGGGGACTTTAAAGAAGGTCAGGACAATGGCCAGCAAAGCGCCGATACCATACAGCACCCAGGGCGCAGACGTACCGGACATCAGCGGATCGATCACTGCAGCCATGGCGTTGGCTTGCGGAGCGACTAACGCATCCGGACCGGAAAATCCGTACGTTTTATTCAGAATAATTAGCACGCCACCGACGGTAGCGGCCGAAACCAGTGTTCCGAGGAATTTCCATTTTTCCTGTTTGGCCGGCGTACTGCCCAGCCAATAACCGATTTTCAGGTCAGTGATGAAGCCGCCAGCCATTGACAAGGCCGTGCAAACCACCCCACCCATAATCAGGGCCGAGACGATACCGCCTGTGCCTTTCAGACCGACAGAAACCATGATGACCGAAGCAAGAATCAACGTCATGAGCGTCATGCCTGAAACAGGGTTTGTTCCGACAATGGCAATGGCGTTGGCAGCCACAGTGGTAAACAGGAAAGCGATGATGCCGACCACCAAAATGCCGACCACCGCATGCAGCAGATTAAAATTCATGACGCCGAAAAAGAAAAAGACAAACACCGTCAGCAAACAGGCAATAACGCCGATCACGATGATTTTCATCGGCAGATCCCGTTGGGTTCGTGGTTCTGCAACACCGGCCGCCGACGATTTTCCGCTTTTAAATTCCTTGGAGGCGAGACCGACAGCCGATTTGATGATGCTCCATGATTTGATGATGCCAATGATGCCGGCCATAGCAATGCCGCCGATACCGATGTGACGGGCAAAGTTTTTAAAGACTTCTTCAGCGCCCATGCCTGAGACAGGATCGACAATAGCCGGATTCAACCATTGCAGTGTCTGGTCGCCAAACTGAGCCATGATCGGAACGATCACCCACCAAACCAGCGCGGAGCCGGCACAGATGATGGCCGCGTATTTCAATCCGACAATATAACCTAGTCCAAGAACGGCCGAACCGGTATTAATTTTGAACACGACGCGTGCTTTTTCAGACAAAGCTTCGCCAAATGGCAAAACCCGCGATGTAAAGGTGTCGCTCCATATGCCAAAGGTTGCAACGACAAAATCATACAGTCCTCCTATCAGACCGGCAATCAGCAATGGTTTGGCCTGGCTGCCACCCTTTTCACCGGAAATCAGGACCTGTGTGGTCGCCGTTGCTTCAGGGAAAGGGTATTTACCGTGCATATCCTTGACAAAGTACTTACG
>JAUZOU010000364.1 GCA_030706285.1 Bacteroidota bacterium | reverse complement strand
GATTGAGCAGATATTGCTGTTGACTGTTAAACGCGGCAATATATTGCTCAGTCATGCTTTTCTTCAGTTCCTGTTCGGATATTTTGCCGGTATTTCTGGCTGACAGTGTTTGCAAAGCAATGGATTCATACCGTTTTCTTCTGCTTTGGGCACCAGTCAATTCCTTAGAGACTGAGATCAGAGCGCTGACTGTTGCTTTATCCGTCTTCACTTCGTCATATCCCCAGCCATGAATGACAGGTGCATAGGTATTCGTGCTGACAGCCGATACCTGAATGCCTGAAGTTGCAGCAAGGTTCAGGCTGTCCAGATTGTTCCGTTTTTCCCTGTTATGATATTCTTTTAGCAAAGGGCTGTTACCAAGACCTTCCTGTATAAAATAGTTCAAATCCCGGGTCTGAGCCATTACCTGGATCATCGGAACAACCGATAGCAACAAAAGGATTGTTTTTTTCATTACAGTTCTATAGGCACCGGATGCCATTCTTTGTCTTGGCTTGATCGCTATGTACAAACAGGCTCGTTTCATCAGCATTCAATTTTGGAGATCAATACTATACAAGAAAAGTTTGTCTGATTAATGCAACGGCATCCTATGTCTAAACAGTTTCTGGTTCAGATAATGGCACAAATAAGCGCTACCAGCACCGACCACTGCCCCCATCAGAATGTCCGACGGATAATGGACGCCAAGGTCCATCCGTGAATATCCGACCGCTGACGCCCAAACATAGGATGGAATGATGACATACCATTTAGGGTAGTCAAGGCTCAATGAAGTGGCCAATGAAAAAGCGCCGGAGGTATGGCCCGATGGAAAAGAATAGCCTCCGCCACTGGTCAGCTTTTCAATGTCCGAATACGTTGTGAAGGGGCGTGGACGCTTCACGATAGCCTTCATTGCCAAGGTTATCATGGCAGATGAAACAACAGAAGCACCAATCACTATGGCATGGCGGGTCAGGGCAGAATCGCCTTTTATCAAACCAACGCCAAGCATTCCAACCGGTATGCCTGCAGAAATAGGGGCGGCCGTATTGGTCAACAGCTTAAAAACCCCGTCAAACGATTCATTACGGTTGAGGTTGATGTCTCTGAGCAGGTTGATGTCGATGTTTTGCCCAATGGATAAGTTGCTTACTAAAAAGAAAAAGCCTGCAAACAATAAAAAGCACTTATGTGACATTGGACTGTTGAATTAGAAGTTTCCCGGAATTGGTCCGGTGAATCAAATTTCAATATTACGACCAGATTCTGAAGCAAATTTGAAGCAACTATTCAAAGTCCTTCATTTTTTCTTTAGATTTGATGTGTTCTTTTGCCTAATGGACAAAGATAAAATGAAAGTACTCGTAATTGAGGATGAATTAGCACTGCTTCAGGATATCAGGAACTATCTTGAAGGGGCAAACATGACGGTTGAAACAGCGTCCGACTATCAGCAGGCCCTATCCAAGATTTCCGGTTTCGATTACGATTGTCTGGTGGTTGACATCAATTTACCGCATGGTTCCGGCTTTGACATCATTCATAAACTGAAAGCACAAGAATCGAAAGCAGGCATCATTATCATATCAGCGCGTCATTCACTGGATGATAAAATAAAAGGCCTGAACATAGGTGCGGACGATTATCTGGTGAAACCCTTTCATTTAAGTGAACTGAATGCACGCATCAATTCCATCATCAGAAGAAGGATCCTGGATGGAAACAACCTGACCACCTTTCACGAAATCCGCATTGATCATACGGCCCAGACGGTAACGATTCATGACAAACCAGTTCTGTTGACGCATAAAGAATTTGATTTGCTGGTTTATTTCATTTCCAATAAAAATAAAGTACTTTCACAATTGTCCATTGTCGAACACCTGTGGATGGATGAAATCGAGCTAGTCGATTCATACGCTTTCCTCTACACTCATATCCGTAATCTTAGAAAAAAAATGCAGGATGCCGGTTGCCCCAATTATTTGAAATCAATTTATGGAATAGGCTACAAATGGGAAGATCAATGAAGTTACTATCTATCATTAACCGTTACTATCTGATTAGTTTACTGCTGTTTTTTATCCTTGCCGGTTTTTTGCTCTTTTACGCGTTTAGCTTTTACCTGAATGAGGAGAATGATGAGCAGCTAAACGCCGAAAGCATTCATCTGGTGAAAGAAATTCAACACCTGGATACGCTGAATACGGCCTCCCCGCATTTGTTAAACAATGTCTTTGTAGAAAAAGTTTCACCCGGATTACGGATAAAACCGGTATTATTCGATTCACTACTATACGACGAAGTCGACAAGGTTATGGCACCCTTTCGAATCATACGCTTTGTTGCCCAAACAAAAAAAGCGAACTACCTGATTACCATGAATGTTGCCAAACTGGAAACAGGCGACATCATCAACAGCATTTTCTTGAGCCTGATTTTGGCCTTTGCCCTGTTGTGCCTTCTTTTTTATGTATCCAATCGATACCTGAACAAAAAAATATGGTCTCCATTTCTGGAGACCATTACAGCTATCAAAACGTTGAACATCAACGATCGAGACATCTCATTAAAATTTTCAGCCACACAGATTGAAGAGTTTTCCGAATTGAATCATTCTTTGCAGAAAATGGTTGAACAGATTGAATCTGACTACCTTCGGATGAAAGAATTTTCAGAAAACGCTGCCCATGAACTGCAAACGCCCTTATCCATCATCCGTTCCAAACTGGAAAGTTTACTGCAAAGCAAGAACTTAAACAACGAGGACGCCCAGTTGATCAACCAGGCATTGGAAAGTACCGTCCGCTTATCCAAGCTCAATCAATCGTTGTTATTACTCACCAAGATTGAAAACCACCAATATGAGCAAAAGCAAGCCGTGTCATTTTCCATGATTTTTGACAACTATTTGGAGCTTTACAACGAAATGATTCTTGAAAGCGGACTGCACATTCAGCTAAACAAGCACGAGGCCTTTGTGTATCAGATAAATCCGGTACTGGCAGATCTGTTAATCTCCAATTTATTGAGCAATGCCATTAGACACAACATTCAGCAAGGCGAAGTGATCATTAACATTGAAAAAGACCGGTTCGAAATCATCAATACCGGAGAAGAGCCCACCTGTTCCACCGACTTATTGTTCAATCGATTTAAAAAAGGAACGAATTCACCTGAACATCTTGGCCTGGGACTTGCCCTTGTCAAGAGCATCGTCGAAACCAGCGGGTTGCAGATTACCTATTCGTTTAAAAATGGCAGGCACGTGATAGAGCTATGGAAGTAGCTTGTGTTAACAATATGAATTGAATCCATACCGTCAGGAACTTCAATGATCATTTAATGCAATCTTCCTGACTCAGCGGGGCATACGGCCCATCCTTGCACTCAAAAATAACCGTCCCCGGTTCCTCAGGAGACATTACGGCTTCAATAGATTTATCGGAGCCACAAAGACACCGTCTTCACGACGGTAAGCAGGGCCCACAGCCGTGAGGACAAGCAGAAACGAAGGTGTGTTTTCATCGCTC
>JAUZOU010000363.1 GCA_030706285.1 Bacteroidota bacterium | reverse complement strand
GAGGCCGATCCTGCTACTTATCCGTTGCAGAAAAAAGGTCATTCGCTGGAATACCTGCGCGAAATTGCGCACCTCCGTCCGCGTACCAATACGTTTGGCGCCATCTTTCGCATCCGCCACCATATGTCGATGGCTATCCATACGTTCTTTCATGAACGGGGTTTTTACTATTTCCATACACCGCTCATTACGGCCTCCGATTGTGAAGGGGCCGGACAGATGTTCCAGGTGACGACGAAAAATCTGTACAATCTGAAAATGGACGAAAAAGGATCCATTGATTTCAGTGATGATTTCTTCGGCAAACAAGCCAGTCTGACGGTGTCCGGTCAGCTGGAGGGAGAACTTGGCGCCATGTCACTGGGGGCTATTTATACCTTCGGACCGACGTTCAGGGCAGAAAACTCCAATACACCACGGCACTTGGCTGAGTTCTGGATGATCGAACCGGAAGTTGCCTTCAATGAGATTGAAGAAAACATGCAACTGGCCGAAGACTTTATCAAATACTGCGTGAAATGGGCGTTGGATCATTGCCAGGATGACCTGGAATTCCTTAACGATATGTATGACAAGGAATTGCTGCAACGTCTTAACTCAGTGATGGCGGGTGAATTTGTCCGTTTGCCTTATACTGAAGGTATCGAAATTCTGGAAAAGGCTGTGGCTGATGGTCACCAGTTTGAATTCCCGATTTTCTGGGGCGCAGACCTGGCGGCCGAGCACGAACGCTACCTGGTTGAGGAACATTTTAAGAAACCGGTGATCCTGACTGACTATCCGAAAGAAATCAAATCGTTCTACATGAAACAGAACGACGATGGCAAAACGGTCAGGGCTATGGATGTCCTGTTTCCGAAAATAGGAGAAATCATCGGTGGTTCGCAGCGTGAAGAATCCTATGAAAAGCTGAAGCAGCGGGCGGATGAAATGGGTGTGCCCACCAAGGATATCTGGTGGTATCTTGACACACGTAAGTTCGGTACAGCACCGCATTCAGGTTTCGGACTCGGATTTGAGCGCTTGATGTTGTTTGTGACAGGCATGGCCAACATCCGCGACGTGATTCCTTTTCCGAGGACCCCGCGTAATTGCGAATTTTAATCAAATAATGGGTCAGTTTGATCTACACATATTGGGTTGCGGGTCGGCATTGCCGACCCGTCACCATTTACCGTCAGCTCAAGTACTGGTCGTTCGTGGCAAGTCGTTTATGATTGACTGTGGTGAAGGCACCCAATTACAATTCCGAAGCACCAGAATTAATTTCAACAAAATTCTGGACATTTTTATATCTCACCTCCACGGTGATCATTGTTTCGGGCTGATCGGACTTATATCCACCATGGGCATGCTGGGCAGGCATGCACCACTGACCATCCATTCGATGGCCGATCTGGAACCCTTGTTGAAACCTCAGCTTGATTATTTTTGCAAAGGATTACCGTATGAAGTTCGTTTTCAGCCGTTTGATCCGACGAAAAACGAACTGATTTATTCCGACAGATCGCTGAATGTCTATACGATTCCTCTGAAGCATCGTATCCAAGCCGCAGGGTTTCTGTTTAAAGAACGCGAAAACGAACGGCATATCCTGAAGGACATGATCGAGTTTTATCACATACCATTAAAGGAAATCCCATCCATCAAAGCCGGCAACGATTACCTGACTGCCGACGGTGAACTCATACCGAATAGCCGGCTGACGGTTGAACCAACGCCGGCCAAGTCGTATGCCTATTGCAGCGATACGGCCTATACTGAATCGATTGTGCCGATTATTAAAGGTGTCGATCTGTTGTATCATGAAGCGACGTTTAGCGACGAAGAAATGGACAGGGCGGTTGCAACTTGTCACAGTACGGCAACTCAGGCAGGCCGGATAGCCAGGGCTGCCAATGTCAAGAAACTGGTGATCGGACATTTTTCGGCTAGGTATGTGGATGAAAAACTATTGCTGAAAGAGGCAAAGGCTCGTTTCGACAAGGTGGAGCTGGCTAATGAAGGCAACTATTTTGAAATCTAGTACCTAAAAATTGTTCAATCGCTTAAATAATTGTATTTTTGTAGCAGTTAAAAACGCTTGAAACATGAAGAGAAGGTGGTGGTTGATGATCTTGTTGATGGCCGTTTTGATGCCCATTTATGCTCAGAAAGGTGACAAAGGTACTCCTGCTCCTCAGGAACAGGGCGTTGTTGTCTTGCTGAAAAACAAGACTTTACAAGTACAGAACGTCAAGTCAGGAGATAAGTTGGAAATACTGAATATCCTGGGTGTACGGGTGCTGGAAAAGAAAATTGAGGGAACAGATGTCGAACTTCAATTGAATCTTCCGCAAGGTTATTACATTGTCAAAGTCGCTTCGACTGTCAGGAAGATTTCCGTAAAATAAGTATTCTTGCACCATAAACGAAAAAGAGGATGGCTTCATCGGTCATCCTCTTTTTCGTTTATGCTCGTTGTAAACTATTGGAATCGTTTTTGTGTTATGATTAAATGTCGATGTCGTACCATTCTTTGCCGTCTTTTTCAAATGCCTCCACGCTCATGTCGGTCATTGGGTGGCTCCTGAGCCGTTCAATGATGTCGTAACTGATGGTGGCTGCATGGCTTCCTACCATGCTGACACGGTGTACCTGGTCGACGGTTTTGAAGCTGGCTGCCAACACTTTCGTATTCAGTCTGTAATCACGAATGTTGTCCACGATGCTTTTGACGACTTCGATGCCGTGAGATGAAATGTTGTCAAGCCTGTTTACATAAGGGGCGACCCAATCAGCACCGGCCCTGGCTGCGACGAGGGCTTGTTGCTGGGAGAAAATGGCAGTGGCTGTGACATTCAGTCCGGCATCCTTCAGCATCGGCATGGCGCGGAACCCTTCCTGAGAAACAGGAATCTTGACGAAGTATTTGTCTCCAAGGCCGAACTGGTTCTTGTAGGTCTTTGCTTCTCTGAGCATATCTTCAGCTTTATTGCTGATCATTTGAATATGAATCATCTTGTCTCCGATCAAATCAAGGATTTTTGGCAGGATTTTTGAAAGCGGCTGTCTCTCGGCAGCAATAATGGTTGGATTGGTGGTAACACCTGCAATCGGAAAATAATACAGCAGCTCTTTCAATTCAGCAAGATTGGCTGTGTCAGCTAAATAAATCATGTTTTGTTCTGTTTTTTAATACGGTACAAAAGTAATTCAAAATCAACCAATTTCCTTGAAAAAAAACCTACCGGAGCGCATTATATTAAAGAATTGAGATTATCTTTAACACCATGTCTGATTTTCTTTTTGGCTGTATCGTTTCTTTTTCCATAATAAACGAAATCTGCATAACTTAATTAACCTATGCAAATTACCGTAAACAGAAAGAACATTAAGTTTCTTCCGGATTCTTCCAGAGTCATTGCCAGATACTTTTTTACAACAGATGAAAGAGCCATTAATGTTATTCTGATGGTGTTGCATCTGTCGGATGAAGAAGTCCGTACCGCTTTAACCAAAGTGCTGAGGGATTATTCACTCCGACACAGGAATATAACCAAGATTTTTGAAAAGCATT
>JAUZOU010000362.1 GCA_030706285.1 Bacteroidota bacterium | reverse complement strand
GCTGAACGGTTCTGGAAAGAGCCTGACTAGCGTTCAGATATTGGTAATCGATGTTGCTTTCAAAATTGCGATGGCCATCCATGCCAAAACCAGATAGGCTAAGTGTCTGTTTATCAGTAAAATGATAATCGATACCGCTGCGGAAGAATAGGCCGTTCATGTTGAAATTCCTGTTGGTACTGGAATTCATATAGGAGGTGTCACCTGATGCTGTGAATGTTTGACGGCTCCCGGACCCGGTGCCGTGGTTGGTGTTGACACGGCGCCCGATATTGGCGTAAAAGTCAATTTTTGGGCTGTTGTAATTGAAATTGCCACCAAAATTATAGCCGTCCGGATTGCTGACGCCAGCCCTTAAACTACCGAAATAACCGGCCTTGCGATCTTTTTTCAGAATGATGTTGATGATACCGGCAGTCCCTTCCGCGCTGTATTTAGAAGAAGGATTGGTCACCACTTCGACGCGGTCGATGCTTTCTGCGGGCAACTGTTCCAGAACCTGCCCTTGGTTATCGGACGTCAGGCCGGAAGGTTTCCCGTTAATCCAGACAGTTACATCTGAACTGTTCCTGAGTGTAACTGTTCCTTCCTGATCCACCTGCACCGAGGGGATGTCCTTCAGGATGTCGCTGGCACTGGCACCTGCGGCAGCAATGCTCTGGTCGACCGAGAAGATTCGCTTGTCAATGTCGAACTTCATGGTTGAACGGATGCCCGTCACTTCAGCGGCACCGAGTTCTTTGGAATTGGTCTTCATCATGATGGAGCCCAGTTTGACATGCTGTCCGTTTGCAACATTGCAAAGTGTACTCCAGGTTACGTATCCGACGTATGTGGCTTCAATACGGTATTGGCCTGATGGTATATTGGCAAACTGAAAAGTGCCGTCTTTGTCTGTTGAAAGTCCCTTTACCGGAACGGTCGTGTTTTTTTTGTAAAGCACGACGTTGACAAAATCCAGTGCCGCATCCGTCGCATCGTCCAAAATGATGCCGGAAATGGCCCCGGTTGCTGAAGTTTCTGCCTGGATCGCTGAAAATGAGCTGAACAAGGCTAATAAAGTCACTAGTAAATGTCTTGGTTTCATTACGAATAATTGATAAAAAAAAGCATTCTACAACTAGTTAGAATGCTTTTCATGAAAATGGTTTAAGGAGTGGAAATTTATTCCTGCTCGGTAATGGGGCAATAGACAGCCGTCAGACCGGCAAATCAGTTCAGATTGAAGGTTTCATGGAGCTGAGGAATGACCACATCCTGAAACCCTTTTTTCAGTAGCCTGGATTTGAAAGCTTCCTGCGATTCAGGCTCACCGTGAACAATGAATATCCGTTTCACTTCATCCGGTTCCTGTGTAGACAGATATTGGCAAAGATCCAGATAGTCTGCGTGAGCTGACATGGATTCGATGGACCGGATGTCTGCACGGACAGGAAAGACATCGCCAAAAATGGTCACTTCTTCCGGATGTTCTTTTAGTCTGGCGCCCAGAGAATGCTTTTCGCAGTAGCCTACCATCAGGATGGTATTCCTGGGCTCGGATATACTGTTGGCAATATGGTGCTTCACCCGGCCGGCTTCTGCCATACCGGATGCAGAAATGATGACGCAGGGATCTTTGGTCACGTTCAGCGCTTGGGATTCGCGTTTGTCTTCGATGTAATGCAGTCCTTTGAAATCAAATGGGTCTTTGTCGAATTTCAGAATTTTCTGGACAGCCCCGTTAAAGCATTCAGGGTGTCTTTTGACAATGGCGGTCGCCTGTGTTGAAAGAGGGCTGTCCACATAATAGCGGACGTCAGGTAGCTGATGGTCCAGTTCGAGTTCGTTCAGAGAATAGAGCAATTCCTGGGTACGACCAACGCTGAAGGCTGGAATGATGAGTTTGCCACGTTTGCCGATGCAGGTTTCTATAATGATTTCCTTGAGATGTTCTGGCGTTGTCTCGGCTTTATCATGCAACCGGTTACCGTAAGTGGATTCGATGATGATGTAGTCAGCCTGGGGAAAGATGGCCGGTGATTTGAGGATGGTATCTCCATACCGGCCGACATCACCACTGTAGGCTATTCGTATGGTTTTACCGTTCTCGTGAAGAGAAAGATAGGTAGTGGTGCCTCCCAGAATATGCCCGACTTCATAGAGAGTCACTTCAATAGTGTCGTCAATCCTGACCGGTACTTCGACTTCGAGTGGTTCGAACAGAGCCGTGGAGGCCTCAACATCTTCGATCGTATATAAGGGCTCTATGAAAGGGCGACCTTCGCTCAACCGTTTTTTGTTGACAAATTTGGCATCTGCCGCCTGAATGAAGGCAGAATCCTTCAGCAAGAGTTCTGTCATATCCAAGGTGGCCCTGGAACCGAAGATGCGTCCCTTGAAACCTTCTTTTACCAGCTTTGGAATCAAGCCGGTATGGTCGACATGAGCGTGAGAAATGAACAGATAATCAATTTCCGAAGGCTTGAAGCCGAAATCATCATTCAGGATGTAGGTTTCCTTGCCTAAGCCCTGGAACATGCCGCAATCAAGCAGGATCTTTTTGCCGTTGTTAAGCGTGATAAGGTGCTTTGAACCGGTGACGGTCTGAGTAGCACCATGGAATGTGATTTTCATACGGGTTTGGAGTTAATGCTCCAAATGTACCCTTTTCAAAACCTTCAGGATGGCATCTTGTTGTTAAAAAATCAAAAACCGAACTTGGATTCTTTGTGTCGTTACATGCGTTCCGGCACCTCTATGCCGAGTAACCCCATTCCGTTGCGCAAAATGGCACCTGTTACGGACGCCAGCAACAGCCTGAAATCCCGCAATGGTTCGTTGGGCTCTTTCAGGATGGTAAAGTCATGATAGAACTGGTTGAATTCTTTGGCCAGTTCATACACAAAGTTGGCAATCACGGCCGGGCTGTAGGTGTCACCAGCTTCACGGACGATGCCTGGGAATGAAGAAACCAGCCGAATGAGGTACAGCTCTTTTTCGGAAAGGCTGATCGAGTTGTCGGCGTTGCAAGGAAGTTTTAATCCGGCAGCTTCAGCCTTGCGGAGAACGGAACGGATCCTGGCGTGGGTGTATTGAATGAAGGGACCTGTGTTGCCGTTAAAATCGATGGACTCTTTCGGGTTGAAGGTCATGTTTTTTCGGGGATCGATCTTGAGGATGAAATACTTCAACGCGCCGAGCCCAACCATGCGGGCGATGCTTTCGGCTTCTTCTGCTGTCAGTCCGTCCAGCTTGCCCAGTTCCTGGGAGGTCTCTCTGGCAGTCTTGACCATTTCTTCTACCAGATCGTCCGCGTCGACAACCGTTCCTTCTCTTGATTTCATCTTACCTTCCGGTAGTTCCACCATACCATAGGAAAAATGAACCAGGTCTTTGCCCCAGGAAAAGCCGAGCCGGTCGAGCAGGATAGATAATACCTGAAAATGGTAGTTCTGTTCGTTTCCGACGACATAGATCATCTTGTCGATGGGATATTCTGAGAAGCGAATGGAGGCTGTACCGATGTCCTGAGTCATGTAAACGGAGGTGCCGTCGGCTCTCAGCAGGACTTTTTGGTCCAG
>JAUZOU010000361.1 GCA_030706285.1 Bacteroidota bacterium | reverse complement strand
CTGGAAAAATATGCTTCCTATTTGCATGAACAGGGCTTTGTCGTCACGTTTGGCAGTGAGCACAATACACCGGCCATGGAACCGGTCGAACTGTTTGCCCGTCACAGTACTCCGCTGACTGAAACCTTAAAGAGAATTAATTACGAGGGTGCCTGTGTCGTGGCTGCCCATCAGTTTGTCGTTTCCCAGGGCTTGCCGGGCTATGTGAATGCACAAGGGGTAGCTGACCGCAGCAAACGGGATGAATTTATCCGCTTGGGAGATGAACTGATCAGCGCTGTGACCGATTAATAAAGGCAGGCTGAGTGCCCACCGGCGATCAATTTCCGGCATGACGGTTGCGGTTAAACCGCCGGCTGGATCCTTATGAACTTAGAAGAAATGAGTGAACCAATGAAAGAACTTGACAATTTAATTGAAATATCCCGGTTTTACGGAGCAGACCATCGCTTTGTGATCGCTGGCGGCGGTAATACGTCGTATAAAAATGCTGAAAAGATCTGGGTCAAAGCAAGTGGTTTTGCGCTTGCAACCATTACGGAAGACGGTTTTGCCGTGCTTGACCGTGCCAAATTGACGGTACTGTCTGAACGTATCTATAGCGACAATGTCATTGAACGCGAAGAACAGGTGAAAAACGATTTGGCTGCAGCAACGTTGACCAAGGGCAGGCGCCCGTCTGTAGAGACATCCATGCACAATGTCATCGGCTTCAGTTATGTGGTGCACTTGCATCCGACGCTGGTCAACGGGCTTATGGGTAGTCAGCAGGCCGAAGCCGGTTTGTACAAGCTGTTCGGGAAAAAAGCGCTTTACATTCCATACACAGATCCGGGCTATGTCCTGTTCAAGAAAGTAGAGCAAGCCATTCAGGCCTATCGTGCTGAGTTTGGAGAGGAACCGGCTGTTATCTGGTTGCAAAATCATGGCATTTTTGCAGGAGCCGACAGTATCGATGGCATCAAGACGATTTATGCCCAAGTGTTCGATACACTTGAAAAAGCGGTGTCAACGCCTGTCCCTACAGCACCTCGTGCCACCTGTTCCTGTACGGAGCAAATTGTTCCGGCTATCCGCATGATGCTGTCCAAAGAAGGCCTCAAGACGCTCAAAGTCCGTAAAAACGCTTTGATCAAACACTATTACGATAGTGCCGCCAATTATGCCAACATTGCCCGTCCGTTTTCTCCGGATGGCATCGTCTATTGCAAATCCAATTATCTGTTTATCAATCAGGAAGAGCCTGAACTTGTGTTGAAAGAAGCTTCGGACGCAATTCCTGCTTTTACAGAAAAATTCGGTTATCAGCCTAAAGTGATTTTGATTAAAGGCATTGGTGTCGTTGCTGTGGGAGATAATGCTGCTCAATGCGATATCATTCTTGATATCTTCGAAGATGCCATGAAGATAGCCTGGTTGGCCGAATCGTTTGGTGGACCGCATCCGATGACTCAACAGCAGATTGGCTTTATCGATAACTGGGAAGTAGAGAATTACAGGCGAAGCATAGCCGCTGGAACTGTTGCCGGACGTGCTGAAAACAAGACCATTATCGTGACCGGTGCCGCACAGGGATTCGGCGAAGGCATAGCCAGATGCTTGCTCCAGCAGGGAGCCAACATCGTGGTAGCTGATATGAACGAGCCGGTTGCTGAGGCGACTGTCGCTCATTTTAATACGTTGACCAAAAGCAACCGGGCCATTTTTGTTAAAACCAATGTCACGGATATTCAAAGTCTGGAGAACCTGGTGCACGAAACTGTTTGCCAGTTCGGGGGCATTGACTGTTTCATCAGTAATGCCGGTGTCTTGCGTGCCGGTGGACTGGATGACATGACACCCGAAAATTTCGAATTTGTGACCAAAATCAATTATTTCGCCTATTTCTATTGCTGCAAGGTCGTGAGCCGTGTTATGAAATTGCAGACGAGCTATGCACCTGAATACTATGCGGATATTATCCAGATCAATTCCAAATCCGGATTGCGTGGCAGCAAGGCCAATTTTGCCTATGCCGGCGGTAAATTTGGAGGAATAGGACTGACTCAGTCGTTTGCACTGGAATTGGCTCCTTCACGCATTAAAGTCAATTCGATTTGTCCGGGCAACTTTTACGAAGGTCCTCTCTGGAGCAATCCTGAAAATGGTTTGTTCCTGCAATATCTCAAAGCTGGTAAAGTTCCGGGTGCCAAGACCGTGCAGGATGTGAAGGATTATTACCTGTCACAGGTGCCAATGCGGAAAGGCTGTTCACCGGAAGATGTGACGAAAGGGGTGTTGTACCTGATGGAACAATGCGGAGAAACGGGACAGGCATTACCCATCACCGGTGGCCAGGTGATGCTTGCATAGAACGGGCGTTGTTGTTTTTTTCATTTTTGGAGTTTGGTGTCGTCGTTTGTTCACCGTAAATTTTTTACTGATTATCACACTATAGCCATGAATATGAAGCCATTGTGGATGGCGAGCAAAAAAAGAAAAGAAAAACCGAAAAATATCATGAAAACAAAAGCAGTACGATTATATGGAAAAAATGACCTTCGGCTGGACGAGTTTGAATTGCCGAAGATCAAGGACGATGAGATTCTGGCAAAAGTGGTGACGGACAGCTTGTGCATGTCCTCCTATAAAGCTGCCAGTCAGGGCTCTGATCACAAACGGGTACCGGATGATGTGGCTGAACACCCCGTCATCATCGGTCACGAATTTGCCGGTCAGCTCATGGAAGTCGGTGCCAAATGGGCTTCACAGTTTAAACCCGGAGATAAGTTTTCGATCCAGCCGGCTCTCAATGACGCAGGCGGTCCGGTCGGTGTGCTGAGTGCTCCCGGATATAGCTATCAGTATATCGGTGGAGACGCCACTTATGTGATTATTCCGGCCGAAGTGATGGAACATAAATGCCTGCTGCCCTACAAAGGAGAAGGCTATTATCCGGCTTCGTTGGCAGAGCCGCTGTCCTGTGTCATCGGTGCCATGCATGCCAATTACCACATCACCCCCGGCAGCTATGTGCACAGCATGGAAATCAAGGAGAATGGCAAGATGGCTATTCTGGCCGGAGTCGGTCCGATGGGATTGGCCGCCATCAACTATGTCCTGCACCGCGAAGACAGGCATCCGTCATTATGTGTTGTCACTGATGTCGACCAGACCAGATTGGATCGTGCTGCCAGCTTGTATACCGTGGAAGAAGCGTTGTCACGCGGCATCGACTTACGTTACATCAACACCAAGGATATGCAGGATCCGGTAGAAGAACTCAAGGCTATTACAAACGGAGAAGGATTCAACGATGTGTTTGCTTTTGCCCCTGTCAAACCGGTGGTCGAACAAGCTGACGCCATCCTTTCCTTTGACGGTTGCCTGAACTTTTTCGCAGGGCCGAGTGATCCGAAGTTCAGTGCGCTATTCAATTTCTACAATGTTCATTACAGCTATACCCATGTAGTGGGAACCAGTGGTGGCAACAACGATGACATGTTGGAAGCCCTTCATCTGATGGCCAACGGTCTTGATCCTGCCGGCCTTGTGACCCATATCGGCGGATTGAATGCCGTGCCG
>JAUZOU010000360.1 GCA_030706285.1 Bacteroidota bacterium | reverse complement strand
CGGTCTGCTGCCCTTCCATCTGCCAACGGTTTAATACAGAGGAAGACTGATTGTAGAACGTCGACATGGATTCAAGGTTTCTTCGTACGGCATTATACGCTTTGTTACCGACGGAATAACCGAATTCTGCGAGCAAGGAAACTCTCTTATACCGGATCGATGTATTCAGATTACCGAAGAAATCCGGAGTCGCGCTCCCCAGCAGGTATTTGTCCTTTTCATTGATCACCCCATCTTCATTCTTATCGACAAACCGGACATCACCAGCCTGATACGCTTCACCGGATACATTGGTTAGTTTTGCTCCTGCCGCTTCTTCCGATGTTGAATAGACTCCGTTGGTCTTATAACCATAAAATTGATAAGGAGACTCTCCCTTACGTAACAAAACGATGGCATCATCATTATTATACGCTTCGAAGGTGGTAGCCAGTTCCGTGCTCTTGCCCAACGATTCTACGGTACTTGCAGCTGTCGAAACGGAACCGCCTATCATCCAGTCATAGTCCTTGGTGTGGACCGGATTCAGGCGTAAGGCAATTTCCATACCATTGGTCTTGATTTCGCCAACATTGTCAAAATATTGTGAGGAACCATAGACACTTGAAATGGCTCTTGGTATCAGCAAATCATAGGAATCGGCCGAGTACAGGTTCGCTTGCAGATTGACTTTATTGTCAAACATGGATAAGTCGAAACCAACGTCGATCTGGTTTTTCTTCTCCCATTGCAATTTCGTGTTCGGCACATTTGACCGGATGATCGTACCCAGGTTGAAGAAATTGGAATTGCGGTAATAATTCTTTCCATAGTTGGAAGAAAAACGGCTATTACCGGTTTTGCTGACTTCTGCCGTCACGTTCAGCAAATTGATGCAATCGGCCAATATACCTGTATTGGCCGTCATAAAGGTCAACCCGGCTGAAGGGAATACACCGAAACGGCTTGTATTCACTCCCGAAACAGAGGTGCCATCTACGGACAGATTGACGGTCGCTTTAATCAGCTGGTTGTACAGGTAGTCGGCATGCAGTATGTAGTTAAGCCATTTCCAATCATTATCACTACCGGTGATGCCCTTTTCATCAACAACACTGCCCAACGTTTGGTAATAATCATTGGCCGTATTGTAGCCGGAAGCTATATCATAATTAATGCTTCTTCCTATATACCGGATTCCGGTAGAGGCATTCAATTGGTGAATGTTGTTGAATGTCCGGTTATAGGCCGCATTCAGACTATAGAAATTGGACATGTTCTGGATGACCCCTTTACGGACCGTATTCAATCCGGAGTTGTAATATTGAGGAATAATGGCCTGATCGGTTACACCTGGAATAAAAATGGATTCTTCCGTATAATCGTAATACAGATTCATTTGACCGGTCAGTGTCAGGTACGGATCAATCCGGTAATTCAGTCCAAGCCGGATATTGGCATCAGACACTTTATCGGTTGCATCAATCGTATTCACAATCGCGAGGGGATTACTGACATTGTCATAACTATAGGTCGGATTGCTGTTGACATTCCATCCGTTGTAAGTGGAATAGCCGGTCAACAGGTTCCCTTCATCGTCTTTCTTGTACGGACTCAATACCGGCATGGCAAAACTGGAAGCCAGGAGCGCATTGGTAGCCGGTACCATGCCCTGTTCCTGCAAGTTGCTGGTAATGTAAGAAAGGCCCACATTGGTAAAAATATCTATCTTACGGCTCACCTGGATATTGGCATTGATCAACGTATGATACTTGTCCGTGCGGGTTTTACCCAAAACGCCACCTTCAGACTGATAGCCGAAGGAAATGTTGTACTTGGCAATTTCATCCCCTCCTTCGACACGGAAGACATTGTCCGCTACAAAAGTAGGATCTTGTACTTCGTTGATCCAGTTGGTATGGTTGTTAAACAGATAGGAATAATAATTGCTGGAATTTTCCAGAAACGGGTAATCGGTATGAAAGGCAGAAATCATGCTATACCGTGTCATGCCGATGTCTTCCAGATACGTCTTATAATCTGAAGCTCCCAAAACAGGAATTGTC
This sequence comes from Bacteroidota bacterium, assembly GCA_030706285.1. Taxonomy (GTDB): domain Bacteria; phylum Bacteroidota; class Bacteroidia; order Bacteroidales; family UBA1402; genus UBA8389. The sequence continues at coordinate 1,520 of JAUZOU010000360.1, read as the reverse complement.
TTGTTTGGTATACTGACACCATACTGGCTGGTAAAGGAAATCCTGGTCTCAAGATTGTCAGAGGTAGCTTGTTGTGTTTCAATCAATATAACGCCGTTGGAACCAAGAGAACCGTAATAAGCAGCATCTGCGCCCTTCAGGACTGTCACATTGCGTATATCTTCTGTATTGTAGCCAAATAACATACCTCTGGAATAACCGTTTATGGTATTCGAAATCTTGTCATTTCCCAGATAGGGTATGCCGTTGACCACCAAAAGCGGATTATTGTCTGCAATGATGGAATGAAGCCCACGCATATTCAGCCAGGCACCTTCTCCGGGCATCCCGCTTTTCCGGATGACCTGCAATCCGGGTATTTCATCCTGAATAGCCTGATCAATCGTGAAGCCTTTATTCATGTCCTTCTTCTCTACCCCGACAGAGCTGACGCTTTTATTCTCCCGGCTGACTGTATTGAAGGGCAGCTGAATCAATCCATTGTATTTGACTTCCATATCCGGCACGAGCACAATTTTAGGAGGAATCACGTTTGCCTTCAGTGGGAATTCCTTTTCATAAAATCCCTGAGCATCAATTTTAAGCGTTCCTTTCTCTTTTGCCAACGTCAGTTGAAAGGTGCCATCCTTTTCGGTAACTGCCGAAGCGGTGCCGTCGGAAGTTGAAAGGATCGCTCCTTCGACAGGCGTCCCATCTGTACTCAATACTTTTCCGGTTAACCTGGCAGACTGTGCCAGCAGGCTGAACGAAAACAGACTTGAAACAACGGCCAGTATAATGGTTTTCTTCATCATATCCTGTTACATTTAATAGTTATTGCTGGTTGGTCTCAGACACCAGTGGTACATCATCAGTTGCGTCACGTTGTTCTTTGACCTGAGATTGGTCGGATCATACAGGTAAGATTCGTCATTCGAATCGATGGTTATCGTAAAATTACCACTCTTAGGAAGATTGACAATCGCTACCTGATAGCCATCCGTATCATACGCCACCGCTTTCGGATCCTTCTCAATCCAGCTTCTCCAGTCAAAGCCTTCGGGATAACCAATTGTTGAGGTGCCATAATAATCAAGTATACTGACAGAGCCACGGTCAAAATGGAAATTCGACCCTTGAGCATACAACACCATATCCTTGACCAATAAGGTTTTATTAAACCAAATGCTGATGGAGTACCTCAGGCTATGTTTGAATCCCATTCTCAGATAATATTCTCCGGCAGGTAAATGAACTTCGGAAATCTTGTCTGTCGTCGAATTATACAGCACACCGTCATAAGTGACGCTGCAAACGGCCGAATCTTTTATGGCTTGAGCACTAGGAATAGCCGCCAGCACATGATAATACATCGTAGGCAAGGTTGCCGAAAGTGTAAATGGACTCTGCGCATCATTGATAATGATCGGATCGACCCAGTTTGTCCACCTGAAATATTTCTTTTTCTGAGCATCGGTCATTGCACCCCACAATTCATAGAACTTGGCCTTGACACGATAGATCACGACGTGATTCGGAAT
>JAUZOU010000036.1 GCA_030706285.1 Bacteroidota bacterium | reverse complement strand
GCTACAAATAAGGATTATTTAAAAAGTAGTTGAGGCCGTCCTTTTTTACAGGACGGCCTCAATTCGTTTTACCGGTTTGCGATTGAATGCGGTTCAGCCGTTGACTTGCTCAAATTGACAGAGCCTGAATCCGTCAGGCCCAAGTACGCCGTATGAAAACAGGTCAAACCATTCTCCCAGGATAATGATACGGGAGTTAACGGAGATGCTTAAATCCAGCATGATGTGGCGGTGGCCGAATATATAATAATCAGGCGCCTTTTCTCCGGCGTCTGCCGCGTGTTGTTTGGCATAGATCACCAAATGTTCTTTGTCTTCACCGAGGTAGACTTCAGGCCCAGGGCCACGTTTTAACCGGCTGTGCTTCGCCCATCTCAAGCCAAAACCAATGGCCAGTCTCGGATGAATGGTGGCAAACAGTACCTGACAAACGCGGCTATGGAAAATCGACCGTAATAAACTGAATTGAAGGGAAGGATCACCCAACCCGTCACCATGAGCCAGAAAGAGTTTCTTGCCGTAGAGGCTGACTTCCTGACTATCCTTGAGAACAGTGACACCAAGCTCTTTTTGCACGTAGCTGAACAACCAGATATCGTGATTGCCGGTAATCCAGTAAACAGGGATGCCGGCATCCGTAAATTCGGCCAGTTTTCCAAAGAAACGCACATAGCCTTTTGGGACGACCAGTTTATACTCAAACCAGAAATCGATCATGTCGCCCAGCATATACAATGCCTCGCAATCGGCTTTGATTGTGTCCATCCACCGGACCAGCCTGCGCTCATTGGCGGCGCTGTCGGCAAAAGCCAGACAGCCTAAATGCGCATCAGAAATAAAATAGGTTCTCATAGGTTATAGAAATCCCAGTTCCAGTTTGGCTTCTTCGGACATCATATCTTTATCCCAAACCGGTTCAAAGACCAGGTTGACTGTGACGGATTTCACTCCTTCGATGGATTCGACTTTCATCCGTACATCTTCCAGAATGAAGTCCGCGGCCGGGCAGTTCGGGGCGGTCAGCGTCATTTCGATAACGACATCACCTTCTGGCTGCGCGTCGATTTGATAGACCAGTCCAAGGTCGTAAATATTGATGGGAATTTCAGGATCGTAAACGGTTCTCAGCATCTTTACGATCGATTCTTCCAATTGTAAAAAGGGATTGTCCATGTGTTACGGCTTTTGAGCAAAAATAGCTCATTTTGAGCGAACCTGCAACTACCGGCTAAGAGTTGGGTGGGTTCCATACGACATCGTTGTCTGTCAACTGAAGGCCTTATGTCCGGAAATAAGCAGGATAGGCTATCTATCCTGCTTCCTGGTATCCTGATGTCAGTTGGCCGGTCGATCAGATTTTCCCTTCGTCGGCATAACTGTAGTAGCTGGTTTCGCTGAAGATCAGGTGATCGGTCAGCTGTATGTCTAGGTTGGCGCATGCTTGCTTCAGTTTGTGGGTGATCTTGTCATCACTCGTGCTCGGGTAGGGACTGCCTGAAGGATGATTGTGACAAAGGACAATGGCCGTTGCCAGTTTGTCGAGTGCATACTTTAGTACAATCTTGGGATCGACAGTCGTCTCGGAAACCCCTCCATGGCTGATGCGGATGGATTCGATCACTTTATGCTGGTTGTTCATCAGCAGTAGCCAGCATTCTTCATGTGCCAGATCGGCCAGTTTGGCGTGAAACAATTCATAAATATCCCGGCTGTTTCTGATCTGATGCCGTACTATGGCCTCGGAAGACCGTCTTCGTTTGCCCATTTCCAGTGCGGCAGTCAGTATGATGGCCTTGACCGGGCCAACACCGGTAAATTGCCGGCACAGTGTTTCGATGCTAAGTTTTCCTAGTTCATTGAGATTGTTCCCGGCATAATTCAGAATGCGTTTTGCCAAATCCAGCGCTGTTTCATTTCTGGAGCCTGAGCCCAGCAGAATGGCCAGTAATTCGGCGTTACTGAGGCTGGAAGCGCCGTGCAACATCAGCTTCTCTCTGGGTCTGTCTTCTTCAGCCCATTCACGGATGCTGAATTTATTGACGGTCTCAACGGCCGGCTCTTTGTCTGTCTCTTTTAGTTGATTCATAGTCTGTTTGTTTTCTGATTCCGGATAGGCAAATATACACAAAGAAAACAAATAACAAACAATAAATAAACACAAATGATCAAAAAAATCATCCGGTTTAAGGGATGATTCTCTTAGTTATTCTTAGCGGACACGTTCAACATAGGAACCGTCACGCGTATCGATTTTGACCTTTTCTCCGGCATTAATAAACAGCGGTACACGAACCGTAGCACCGGTTTCGACGGTGGCCGGTTTCAGGGTGTTGGTGGCTGTATCACCTTTAAGGCCTGGCTCCGTATAGGTGATTTCCAGTATGACATGTGTCGGCATATCGGCATACAAGATGGTTTCGGAATCGGCATGAACCACCACGTCAACAACATCACCTTCTTTCAAGAATGCGACACCGTTGATGTTGTCTTTAGGAATCGCCACTTGTTCATAGGTTTCGGTGTTCATGAAATTGTAGCCCATGTCATCCTTGTAAAGGTATTGGTATTGTCTGTGTTCGATGCGTACTTCATCAATCTTGACATTGATGTTGAAGGTGCGTTCCAGAATGCGTCCGGTTACAACGTTTTTAAGCTTTGTACGAATAAAGGCTGCTCCTTTGCCTGGTTTTACATGCAAAAATTCCACAACAAAATAATACTGTCCTTCAATATCCAGGCACATGCCATTTCGAATGTCTGCTGTCGTTGCCATTTTTTGTTTATCTGATAGATTGATTACTAATGAATTGATTCTTTTTTGAAAAGCCGTGCAAATATCGGCAAAAATAGTTAAACACGCAAATTTTATAACAGCCTATCATAAAGGGATGCAACCGGGAGAGCCAAACTTTATTGATAAAAAAGGCCGAAGGAGTTTGGCAATCGAAAAAATAGTCTTACTTTTGCAAGCCAAAAAGAAATACAAAACTCAATACATACAGGTCAATGAAAAGGACATTTCAACCATCCAACAGGAAGAGAGCGAATAAACATGGCTTTCGTTCGAGAATGGCAACGGCAAACGGTCGTCGCGTATTGGCTAACCGTCGTGCCAATGGTCGTAAAAAACTCTCAGTTTCTGATGAAGAACGTTTGAGAGGCTAAGCCATTTTGCCACTTAAATTCAAGAGAAAGTAAGGATTGTATTGTCTTTACTTTTTTTTGTTTTAAGACAATGCCTTTCATGGTGGTTTTTTTGTATTTTTGAACCATAAACGATTTGATAATGGATCCTGGTTTAAAACGAGTGCTGAAAAACATAGCTATTTTTGCAGTGATACTGGCTGTGTTGATAACATTGGTGATGGTTGGTCTCAATAAATATACCCATCACAACGAAGAAATCGTGGTACCGGATGTCCAGTCGCTGACCACTGACCAGGCCGCTGTCTTTCTTGAAAAGAAAGGATTGCGCTATAAGGTAGTCGACTCCCTTTATGTCAGATCCCAGGTTATAGGGGCTATTCTGGAACAAAAACCCGCACCTGGTGCCAAAGTGAAAACAAACCGGATCATCTTTTTGACCATCAATGCCAGGTCTAGCGAAACCGTCGCTTTACCGGATGTGAAGGATTTCTCTCAACGGCAGGCTGTTGCCACCCTGGAAGCGATGGAAATCAGGGTTGCCTCCATCAATTATGTTCCATCTGAATTCCGTGACCTTGTGCTGGACGTCCGGTACAACGGCAGGGCCATCTCGGCCGGTTACAAGCTGGCTAAAGGATCGTACGTCTCACTGACAGTCGGACAAGGGGGAGCAGCCAGTGAAATTACAGTCCCGGACATGAAGGGCATGTCATTGAGCGAAGCCATTGATGCTGCTCATTCCAGAAGTTTGAACCTGGGAGATATTCATTATGACAAAACTCCGGCCAATGCAGAAGAAGCCAAAAAATACCGTATTTACAAGCAGGAACCGTTAGCCGGAAGTCCTTCCATGATGGGCAAAAAGATTGATCTGTGGATGACAACCGATAATGCACTCATAGAAGCTGATGAGGGAACAGAGACCGAAGAGGCTGGTGAATATATCCAATGAGTCTATGATGGATGAGGAAAGTAAAGAGGGACTGGACATACTGGATGAAACCGATTTTTCTGATGATGATCTGACCGATCTCCCTGAAGGCGAAAGCGGCGGGCAATTATTTGAAAAATACCGGTTTAAGGCAGATCCGGGGCAAACAATGCTCCGGGTCGACAAATTTCTGGTAGACAGGATCCAGCACGTATCAAGAAACCGGATACAGGATGCAGCCAATGCTGGCTGTGTGTTGGTGAATGGTCAGGCTGTCAAGTCAAATTATCGCGTAAAGGCGCTGGATGAGGTGCTGGTTATGGTGACCTATCAGCCTCAGGATACCACGCTGATAGCAGAAGAAATTCCTCTCAACATCATATATGAAGACGATGACCTGCTTGTCGTGAATAAACCGTCAGGAATGGTTGTCCATCCCGGACATGGCAATTTTACAGGCACATTGGTGAATGGGCTGGCCTGGCATTTCAGAAATAACCCGGCGTTTCCTTCAGATGATCCGAGACCCGGATTGGTTCATCGTATCGATAAGAATACGTCCGGCTTGCTGGTTGTTGCCAAAAATCCCGAGGCAAAAGCCAATCTTGGCTGGCAGTTTTTTTACAAAACGACGCAACGCAAATACATCGCGCTGGTTTGGGGACAGCTCGATCAGGACAGCGGCACCATCGAAGGCAATGTCGGAAGGAATCCTAAAGACCGGTTGCAAATGACGGTTTTTCCCGATGGTGAAAGTGGGAAAACTGCCGTGACACATTACCGGGTGCTGGAGCGATTGGGCTACGTGACGCTGGTCGAGTGCCGGCTGGAAACAGGAAGGACTCATCAGATCAGGGTGCATATGAAATACATCGGCCATCCGTTGTTCAATGATGAACGGTATGGAGGCCATGAAATTCTGAGAGGTACGAGATATGCCAAATACACCCAATTTGTGCGCAATTGCTTTGATACTTGCCCCAGGCAGGCTTTGCATGCCAAAACCCTGGGGTTCAATCATCCGGTTACGGGCGAACCGCTTTTTTTTGACAGTGAATTGCCGGATGATATGCAACAATTGATTGAAAAGTGGAGAAACTATGTTTCTTCAAGAGCTATATAAAGACAAAAATTATGGACCAGAGAAAAATCGCCATCGTATGTGGAGGGGATTCTTCCGAAATGGAAGTTTCATTTAAAAGTGCTGAAGGACTGAATTCCTTCATTGACAAGACAAGATATCAGGTGTGGATGGTCGTCATCCGCAAAGAGGGGTGGTATGTCTCGTTACCAGGAGATAAGCAGATACCGGTCGATAAAAATGATTTTAGTTTTGTTCAGGATGGTCAACATATCCGGTTTGATTATGCCTGGATAACCATTCACGGTACCCCAGGAGAAAACGGACGGCTTCAAGGGTATTTTGACATGATCGGCTTGCCTTACAATTGTTGTGGCGTGTTGGCTGCAGCAATGACGTTCAATAAATTCACGTGCAACCAGTATCTGAAAGGCTTCGGCGTGAAAGTGGCCGAGTCCCTGATGCTTCGCAAAGGTCAGACCATTACCACCAAACAGCTCGTAGAAGCGCTTGGTTTGCCTTGTTTTATCAAACCGAATGTCGGTGGTTCAAGTTTCGGTACAACCAAAGTAAAGAACGAAGCTGACGTACAGCCGGCCATTGAACGGGCTTTCGCAGAAGGTCCCGAAGTAATCGCCGAATCGTTTCTGAAAGGGACGGAAGTTACCTGCGGCTGCTATAAAACGCAGAAAGTCACCCGGTTGTTGCCTGTGACCGAAGTTGTCAGCCAGAACGAGTTCTTCGATTATGATGCCAAATACAAAGGCCAGGTTAGTGAGATTACACCTGCCCGCATCCCGGATAAACTGCGTGACAACATTCAGCAGGTTACCTCGATGATCTATGATATCATGGGATGCAAAGGCATCATCCGGGCTGATTTCATTATCACGGAAACCGGCATCAACCTGCTTGAAGTCAATACGACCCCAGGTATGACAGCAACCAGTTTTATCCCTCAGCAAGTGGCTACAGCCGGTTTGTCCATGGGCGATGTGATGCAGGAAATCATTGAAGATAGTTTTTGACCGTTTTTAAAAACAATAGTTTATGGAAGCACAAAGATTTGATGATATTCGTTCCTACTTTGATGAGGAAATTCCTGAAGTAGCTGACCGCCTGTTTAATGATAAGCGATTCTGCACGATCCTGTCGTCGATCTATCCTGGTATGCCTCTTGAAAAGTTGAAGGAAAAGCTGCTGAGCAACAAGTCAATTGGTGAGTTTCAGAAAACCATCATTCATCCGCTTGTGCGTGCACTGTCAGACAAAACCACCACCTCGTTGGATCTGTCGGGTTTCAAGTATCTGGATAAGAATCAAGCCTATACGTTTGTCACCAATCACAGGGATATTATCCTGGATTCGGCTTTTCTGGATATTCTGTTGATCGAAAAAGGCCTTGAAACGTTCGAAATTGCCATTGGAGACAATCTGCTCATCTATCCCTGGATTAAAGATTTGGTTCGTCTGAACAGGAGCTTTATCGTCAAGAGAAATCTGCCTCTCCGTCAACAATTGTCTGCTTCTTTGGAACTGTCTTCCTACATGCATTATGTGATCAATGACCGGAACCAGTCCATTTGGATTGCCCAACGCGAAGGAAGAGCCAAGGACGCGGATGACAGAACACAGGAAAGTGTGCTGAAAATGTTAAATTTAGGTGGCGCAGGTAGCGTTTCTGAAAATCTTGCATCTATCCAGATAGTTCCGGTTTCTATTTCGTATGAGTATGATCCGTGTGATTTCCTTAAGGCAAAGGAAATGCAGCAAAAGCGGGATGACCCGATGTACAGGAAAAACACGGCGGATGATCTTCTGAACATGAAAACCGGATTAATGGGATTCAAGGGACGCGTTTTTTATAAGGTGAGTCCCTGTATTTCGGAAGAAATCTTAAAAATGGGAGCTGCTGGTATGCATAAGAATGAATTGTTGGAAAGGATCGCCAAGTTGATCGACCAACGTATACATGTGAATTATCATTTGTACCCGGGCAACTATATTGCTGCAGACATGTATGATGGCCTGGATCGTTTTTCTCATTGCTATTCGGCTAAAGAGCGTGACCACTTTGCGGAATACCTTAAGCAACAATTGGACAAAATCGATTTGAAGCAAAAGGATGAAAGTTTCCTGCAAAAGCGTATGCTTGAAATGTATGCCAATCCCCTGAAAAACAAGCTTGATGCAGAATCAGCTCTTTAAGATTTAACATGATGGTTTTATTTATGAAAAAAATTATCCGGATTATTCCTGTCTTATTCCTGGCCGTTTATCTGTCTTCCTGTTTGAATACGGATGACGACAATGACAATAAAGTGTATTATCAACTATTTGCTACTGTGGCTTCAAACAGCACAACGCCTACCTTCAAAACGGATGACGGTTCTACGTTGGTATCAACAGGCACGGTTGATTCCGATTCTTCCAAGTTCTATAAGGTGGGAGACAGGATTTTTATCCGGTTTACCTTAGGCGATACGACGGCATCGAGAACGACTAAAATTTACCCCATCACCGTGGTTAATTATGCCAAAGCAACTGTGAAGGACGTTCAGGTCGTAGCTGCAGATTCGGCTGATCCTTATAAGAACTGCAATTTTTACAGTCTTTACGCTTTGTGGCTATCGGCCGATTATATGGATGTCGTTGTTAAGACATACATTTCATACAACAGCCTGAATACGGTTGAGCTGGTCCGCTACAAAGGACAGGAGTCAAACTTGCAAACGGATACCGTTCCGGCCATTCATCTGGAAATCCGTCACAATACACCAGCTGTTCTTAAAGATAGCTATGTTGTTAGAGCGTGCAGCTTTGACCTGTCTTCATTGAAAACGGAGTTCCCTAATGCTGTGAAGTTTAAACTGATCGTTTCCTGGAATGATGACAATACGTACGGAAGTAACAGCTATCAGTTTACCTATACCCCAGTAGACAATGCAAGCCAGCTGGCAGGAGCAGCTTTCTTTAGAAAGCAAGCTCAGTGGTCTTCCGGGAAGTCTTTCAGCTATTAACAGATTGATCCAATGAAAGCCTTTGTCCAGAAAAACGCATTGATTGCGATGACTGCATGGCTTTTGCTATCGGCGTGTTCCAACGACTATACTGATGTGTCAACAGAATACGCTTCCGGCCTTTGCGTCGTGAAACAAAGTGAAGGATTGCCCGTTTATTTACTGACGGACGATAGTCTTCAACTTCATCCCGTCTCAACGCTCGATTCAACTATTTATGAACCCGGCAACAGGTATCTGGTTACGTATGTGCTTATGGATCAGTTGTCTATTTCCGGTTCTGCTTATTCGGCGAAGGTGCTGGATATGCAACCGGTGCTGATTAAAGACGCCATCGAACGGGCCAATCTTCCTGGCACCGCCGGCTCAGATCCTGTTAACCTGATTAATCAGCCCTGGTTCGGAGGAGGGTTCCTGAATTTTGAATTTAGTTTTCGCTATAACGATGCCTCCATCAAACATTCCGTTTGGCTTGTTTGTGATTCTCTGACCGAGAAGAATGGGTGCAAAAAGCGGTATCTGACGTTTATGCATCATGCCAATAACGACAAGGCGGTTAAAACGACTTCTTCCTTGTATTCGTTTCCTTGTTCCAGTATTGCGTCGTTCTATACTACCGACAGCCTGATTGTCAATACCATTGAATGGACGAAGAACGGGGAAAAGCAAGTGACTTATCGAATCAAAAACACCCACACTCAAACCGGAAAGGATTAACCGGCAGGTTTACGAATCAAGTGTATCTTCCGGCTCTTTTTCCTGTTCGGCCTCCGGCGTTTTTCGAGGTGCCGTTTTGTCTGAATCCATATCCAATACCAACTTTTCAATGATCCCCTCCTTGATCACGATCCTAGTGTAATAAGAGAAAATAATGGTCGTTGCAGGCAAGGCCAGAATCATGCCGACTACCCCAAACAAGGATCCCCAGATGGATAATGACAGCAGGATGATGGCAGGGTTCAGGCCGGTCGCTTTTCCCATGATTTTAGGGGTAAGAAAGGTATCTTCGATTACTTGAACGATGGCAAAAACGGCCATGACGCTTACCGCAACCCATAAAAAATTCTGATCGTATTCTGACGCTTTGACGGCAGCCAGCATCATACCGGGAATGATGGCAACCGTTTGCAGATAAGGCACCATATTCATCAAACCGACGACCAGCCCGAATATGATGCCCATGGGTAGTTGAATAATGCTGAAACCGATAGCGAAAAGAATACCGACAATCAGAGCAATCAATGCCTGACCGCGAAAATACTTGTTCATCCCGTCTTTGAGGTCTTCACCAACCTGTAGAATGAACGGGCGGTAGTGCTTCGGAATGAGCTCGATCCATCTGGTGGAAATGGTTTCGTAGTCTTTCAGGATAAAGATCAGGTATAACAAAACCATAAAAGCCAGCACAATATTAACTACAATGCTGCCGGCACCGGAGATGACATTCCAGACGTAGGGCAATACGGCTTTGAGCAGGCCGTCCAGGTTATTAAAATCCAGACTGCCGGTAGTGAAATTGGCCAGGAATCCCTGAACGGTCTTCAAAATTGCCGGTGGAATATTGAACCCAAACCCCGATACAGTCATCATATGATTGATGATGACAGCTGCTTTCTGGGTTTCGTTGATAATAGGCGGAACAAGCAGGAAGGCAGCCAGAAACAAGACGCCAAAAACCGTCAGCAAGGTAGCGGCGATAGACAATATCCTATTTTTAAGATGCAGTCTATATTGGAAAAAACTCATCAGCGGATACATCAGGTAGGCGAACAGCCAGGCCAGCAGAAAGGGTAGCAGGACATTGCTGAGACGATGGATAAGTAATCCGGCACAAACAAGGATAATCAGTCCGATGGAAAGGCGGACGATCCGATCGAGCGTAAACGGTTTCCTGACAGGATGGTTCATAGGTGCGTTTCTATTTTTACATGAAGACCATAGTTACTCCGCATGCCGGTTGGGTGGTTGGCTTGGACGCTTTGCACAAGCATGCTCGTTTCATAGTTGATTCGTCTGATGTTACAAATGTAAGACTTTATGATATATTTTCAAGACCTTGAACTGGTGTTCATAAGTTCGACGTTTTGAAAAGCCGTTTTGCATCAGTATCTTTGTTTTAAACAATCCTGGCATGTCTTTGTTTCCGGTCTGATTGAAACGAAACAACTGACAGGCCAATGGCGTTAAAGAAGGTATTTATGAATCGATGTTTGCTGGCCTTTTCTATTTTGTTGATGCAGGGAGCCGCGTACGCGTGTGTATCTGTCAAACCATTTAAACAACCCGGTTATCAACATGAGACGGTCAGCCTATGTATCCGTGAAGCGGAAAGCCACCAAGATGTCATGCAAGAGAATGAACATCAGTGTGTCATGCCGGCTTCTGTGATGAAACTGGTAACGACAGCCACCGCACTTGAATTGTTGGGACTGGATCACCGGTTTGAAACCAAATTGCTTTATTCCGGTCAACTAACTGAAGGCCAGCTGACCGGAGATATTATTATCAAAGGTGGGGGCGATCCGGAACTTGGCTCTCGTCATATGGGCAAGCAGGCAGAAGCTTTTTTAACCGATTGGGTAAACTGGATTGTTCAATCCGGCATTAAGGTTATAAAAGGAAACATCATCGCCGATCCGTCCTTGTTTGATGATGAACCGGTTTCGCCGTACTGGTTGTGGGAAGACATCGGCAATTATTATGCAGCCGGGATTTATGGCCTTGGCATCTACGACAACAGCTTTACCCTGACTCTGAAATCAGGCGCTCCCGGTACTCAACCGGAAATTGTCGCTGTTTCTCCTGCTTTGCCCGGACTGACTATCGAAAATCAGTTGCTGGCAGCAGACAATTCAAAAGACAGTGCTTATTTTTATGGCGTTCCCTATCAATGGAACAGGGTGCTTCGGGGAACCATTCCTGCTTATCAGCAAGCCTTTTCCATCCGTGGCGATTTGCCGGATCCTCCTGCCTTTACAGCCCGGTTATTATATGACGCCTTAACGAAAGCCGGTGTGCGGATTGAAGGTACGGCACGATCAGCCCGGTCAGATTTGAATCAACTGCCCTCTGCTTCCGGTTGCACCTTGCTTGGTGTGACTCAGTCAGAACCGTTGTCCAAACTTATCGGCCTTATTCACGAATATAGTGACAATATCTATACGGAATACCTGCTGCGGCACATTGCACTGACGGAAGGCAATCAGCCTGCTTCAGCGAGGAATGGTTTACGCGTTATCCGGGACTATTGGGCGAAAAAAGGATTGGATGTCACCGGATTATATATGGTTGACGGATGCGGTTTGTCACCTTTGAACCGGGTTTCCTCTTCCTTTATAGCTGATTTGCTGGATTATATGCTCAATAAGAGCCAATATGCAAGCGTGTTTGAACAATCATTACCATTGGCAGGCATACAAGGAACGGTTTCCGGCTTTTTAAAGGAGACGCCGCTGGCAGGAAAAATCCGTCTGAAAAGTGGCTCGAACCGGACAACAACCGCCTATGCCGGTTACTATAGGCAAAAAAGGCAAACGCTTATTGTCGTCATGCTGGTTAATCACACACAAGTCTCTAGTAAGCAGGTCCGTAATGATATGAAAGAATTATTACTAACACTCTGATTTTTTTTAATAATTTTGTGCCCGAAGCGGCGATTGTGTGAGGAAGGATCGCCTTTAGCGTATCAATTGAATAAACTGTAATGTTTGATCCGGGAGCGTAATCAATTATGGCAAAATTAACTGTTGTCCCTACTCCTGTAGGAAATCTTGAGGACATCACCTTGAGAGCGTTGAGTAGTTTGAAAACGTGTGACCTGATTCTGGCCGAAGATACCCGGACCACCTCTTTCCTGTTGAAACACTATGATATCCATACACCTATGCAATCCCACCATAAGTTTAATGAACATCAGATGGTGGAGCAGGTAACGGAGCGGATTCTGGCTGGTCAGCATATTGCACTGGTCTCAGATGCAGGAACGCCCGGTATATCAGATCCGGGGTTCTTGTTAGTTAGACAATGCGTAAAAGCAGGGATTGAGGTGGAATGTTTGCCCGGAGCGACGGCTTTTGTCCCGGCATTGGTTACGTCAGGTCTTCCGAATGACCGTTTCCATTTTGAAGGGTTCTTGCCTGTCAAGAAGGGACGGCAAACCCGGTTGACTGAACTGGCAGCGCTTCAGGAGACCTTTGTTTTGTATGAATCGCCTTACCGGGTGGTCAAAACCTTAACGCAGCTAGCTGAATTTTGTGGAGAAGACAGACCTGCCTCTGTTTCTCGTGAAATCAGCAAACTGTTCGAGCAAACAGTCAGAGGTACGTTGAAAGAACTGATAACCCATTTTTCCGAGAACGAACCGCGTGGGGAATTTGTTATTGTAGTCTCAGGTACGAAATGAACGGATTCCCTCATTTATAATGATACGTTTTTAACGATAACAACCAACTAAATGATAATAAGGTATGAAACGAGCATTTTTTTCTAATACCAACAGGTATGAATTGAAAAACGGCAATTGCCATGATGATCGTGCTGAAGGTATCCTTCCATCTATGGCCCGTCTTGTCTTAATGTCAAAACCCGTCATGGTGGTGGCGATCCTAGCCCTTACCTTTTCAGGCTGTAAGTATAAATCAGATTCATATAAGCAACTGGAGGCTGAAAAAGATTCCTTATTGCTCGAAGAACAAAAGAAATCGGCTCAGGTTAATCAGATGCTGTCAGTTATAAATATGGTGGAAGAGAACTTCGATCAGATAAAAGAAGCTGAAAACTATGTGACATTTCAGGCCAATCAGGAACAAGTGGCTACCGATAGTCTTGACCGGATAGTCCAGGATATCGAATTGATCCGTAAGACGTTGATGGAGAATAAAAGCCAGATTACCAACCTGAGAAACCAACTTACACACAACCGGAAAGCGTCTGCAGAGATGAAAAAGTTGATTGCCAGGTTGTATGCTCAGATTGAAGGACATGTGAAAACCATCACAAGGCTTCAGGAAAAACTGGCTCAAAAAGATATTCGTATCAAGGAATTGGATGAACTTGTTTACGCGATGGGCGATTCGATTTCAAACCTTAAGCAAGATGTGACCGGCAAAGAATCTCAACTGCTCGCGAAAGAGGAGCAGATGAATAAGGTCTGGTTTGTTTTTGGAACGAAAAAGGAATTGAAAGCGCAGAAGATAGCCACCAGAAATGGCCTGTTGGCCGATGGTTTCAACAAGAACTACTTCTTGGAAGCCGATGCCAGGAACCTCAATGAAATATCACTTTATTCGAAAAAAGCCAAGATTCTGACAAATCATCCTGTCAATAGCTATCAATTTGATAGGGTTAATGGTTTTTTAGTCCTTAAAATTACAGATACGAAGAAATTCTGGGAAATCTCTCACTATTTAGTGATTGAAGTCAATTAAACTATCAGTCTATTAAAAAGAAAACCGTGTTTGATAGGTGCACCAAGTTAGCAAAATGCTGGATTTGGTGCATTTTTTTTATCAAAAAAGTCTATCAGGCTCCTTTTTTTAAACGATAATGAATAAATATGCGTTATATATAAGTTAATATTTAATTAAGAGTTTAACGAATAAAATATTCCGGTAAAAACATTTTTCTGGCAGAAATGATGGCTTAAATGTTGTCAATGATTTTCGTAATGATCAGGTAAACAAATCAATAGATGCAAAAAAGTTAAAAATAGGCGAATGCCTGTTCTTAACTTTTTTTTTGATTTATACAAGGCGCCTTTTTTTCATATTATTCCCGGTAAGTAATGACTACGTTAATTGATTTGAAAAAGTGTTTATATTTGTGAGGTTAGTTAATTAGAGTTAACCAATTGATGCAATTGCTTCGGGACAATGGCAAAATCTGTTGTTCCCCTGGCACTTTGATTTGTAAACCGGCAAAATGGTCAATAACTGAGAATCACAGATAAGATGATATTTAAGACCTCTATTTATTAATCTAAAACTTGAATTTTATGGAGAAAGTAAGCATAATGCTTTCACTCTTGATGGTTTCTGGCATTAAAGCAAGGCTTGTAAAGTCCGGAATCACCATCAGGACAGT
>JAUZOU010000359.1 GCA_030706285.1 Bacteroidota bacterium | reverse complement strand
ATTCCAGTAAAGACAGGTCCAATGTTGCTTTGCTCTCGGTGGCGTTGTATGTATCTTTGGCCAACTGCGCCTTGGCCTCATATACCTGACCTTCAGGTATTTTCCCGAGGGAAGCCATAGTTTCTGAACGGGAAACCTGGCTTTGGCTCAGATCTACCTGCTCTTCTGCAATTGCATACAACTCTTTGTTGTAAAGCACTTGCAAATAGGCTGATGCGATGTTTACTGCCATATCTTCCTTCGCCTTTTTCAATTCTTCAGACGAGGCTTGTAATGAAAAACGCTGGGCGTCAATGGTATTTTTGACTTTAAATCCGTTAAACAGGATCATCGACGTAGAAATGCCGGCAGAGGCACTTTTTGAATTTTGTTTGACATACGCGTTTTTATCATTCAGCCCGGTACCAAAGTTGACGGAAGGGCTAATGGAGGCTGACAGGTCTGGCAGCCGTTGATTCTTTGCCTGGGCCAGTTTGATCTGTTCATTGTCCGTCGTCAGCTGGTTGGACTTGATCGTCAGGTTGTTTTTGACCGCATAGTCAACGCATGCTTCCAACGACCATTTCTGTTGGGCAGAAGCGAAAACCGGCAACAGACAACCGGCAAGGATGACCAGGTGCTTTGTAATAGTGGCTATTTTCATACTGTACTAATTTTAAAAGGTAGTATGGAACTTCATGTTGCTGAAAGTTGGTGTTATACCATTGAATGTCGTGAGGCAACAGGTCCATCTCATAATTACGATATGCTTGAATGAAACAATGGAATAAAGGTAAATATAAAATTAAGCTAAAGCAACTAAATTATTTCTTATTAGCTTTCGGGTCGATGGCCGCACCTCTTAATCGTTCACCTTTTTTCAGGCCGCTGATAACCTGGACATTAATACCGTCAGAAAGCCCGGTTTCAATCCGGCGTTTGACAAATTTCTGCGGCTTTTTAGATTTCAATACATAGACGGAGGCTGTATCCTTGTTGAATTCAATCACGCTTTCCGGAATCGTCAGAACGTCTGATACACTGCTAAGTACGATTTCGGCGTTGGCACTATATCCCGAACGGACAAATACGTCACTTGGAATTGTTGCGGCTGCTTTGATTTCAAACATGATCGCCCCGCTTTCTTCCGTACCTTTCGGGGAAATATATTCGAGTCTGGCATTGAATGAACGGTCATTCAGTGCTCCGATGCTGAGTTTGAGCGGCATGCCGACCTTGATACGGCCGACTTCAGTTTCGTCGACCTTGCCGACAAACAACATATCCGACATGTTGGCGACGGTGGCAATAGTGGTCCCGTCATTGAAGCTGTTGGATTGAATCACGGAATTACCGACCTTGACAGGAATATCCAGGATCATTCCGTCTATCGTGGAACGGATCAGCGTATTGCTTTGCCGGCCACCTTTTTTTGTCATACCTGTTTTGGTTATATCAAGGTTGTCAAGAGCAGCCACGTATTCCTCTTTGGCCGATTTCAGCGAAACAGTTGCTTTTTCAAAATCTTCTCTCGAAATCACTTTCTTATTGAACAGTTCTTCTTGGCGGGTATAGTCTTTTTTCGACTGGTCCAGGTTGATTTTTGCCACGTTGACGCGTGATTCGGCCGAATTCAGGCTGGCCATATCGGGTATGACCTTGATTTTGGCGATTACCTCATCTTTTTTGACCTTGTCTCCGGCTTCTTTGCTCAGTTCCGAGATGATGCCTGAAATCTGGGGCTTGATGAGAATTTCGTTCCTGGCTTCCAGGTTTCCGGTCGCTACCGCTTTTTTCTCGATGTTCCCTATGCCGACCGTTACGATCTCATACGTGGTTTCAGCCGGTTTGGACTTTTTATACAGAAAAACGAATGTCCCGGCCACAACGGCCACCAGAACAGTCAGGAGAAAAATTCTAAAAAACTTCTTCATTTTTTTTCTATTTATGTTGTGTTACTTTTTTATTCTTCGCTCAAGGCTTCGATCGGCTTGATTTTCATGGCTCTCCAGGCAGGGAGCATACCGGCCAGTAATCCCATCAGAATCAGAATGAAAGAGGCTAGCAACGCCACGTCGAATTTGATGACAATGTTTTTGATGAAGATGTCACTGCCTGGCGGCATGTTGTTGATGATGTTGTCGAATACCGCCAGGATGCCGACGCCAAGGCATAAACCAAGGAATCCTGCAACAGCTGTCAGCACCAGACTCTCATTCAGAATTTGCGAGATGATGTCTTTCGGCCTGGCTCCAAGGGCACGCCTGATACCGATTTCTTTGGTCCGTTCTCTGACGGATACCAGCATGATGTTGCTCACACCGATGGCTCCGGCCAGTAAGGTTCCGACGCCTACGATCCAGATTAGGATGCGTATGCCCAGAAATAGATAGGTGAATGTCTTGAACATCTTGGCGATATTAAAACTGCCAACCGCTCTGTCATCTGCCGGAGCTATGTTGTTCTGGGCTTTCAGGACCGTTTTGATCTGTTGTTCCAATAGTTCTGCATCATAGTTGTCTTCGGCGGTAGCTGCCAGTGCATGGATGGTGTCTCCTTGGTTGTAGGCCCGTTGCATGGTTGAAAAAGGTAGAACGACCTGGTCTTTACTGTTTCCGTTGATGCTAATATTACTCTTTCCCGAACCGACCCCGATGACGGTATAATAAATGCCGTTGCAACGAATCGATTTTCCGATGGGATCTTCACCCGGAGAAAACAGATTCTCGTAAACATTATTTCCTATATAGCAGACCTTACGGACTTCGTCCACGTCGATTTTATTGATGTAACGGCCGTATAGAAATTCCTGGGATTCGATGTTTTTATAATTGTCATAGACGCCAAGGACGTTGAAGGTCCCAGACTTGTCTCCGCGCACCGTATTTTTATCGCTTCCGTTTCCAAAGAGCATCGGCGAAAGGGTTTTGATGTGCTTTACCTGGCTGTTTATGGCTTTAATGTCAGAATTGTGCATGTTCCACGCCCGGTCTTTTTTTAATCCTTTATAAGGAAGAGACGTCAGATCGCTGAAAAAGAAACAGGAATTGGTGGAAAAACCTTGTACTCCTTCTTTCATGCCATTTTCGAGACCATTCCCTGTCCCTAGCAGAATGGTCAGCATCAAAATGCCCCAGAATACACCGAAGGCGGTGAAAACGCTTCTGGTCTTATTTTTGGTAATGGTCAGCCAAATTTCCTGCCATTTGTCTAAGTCGAACATAATCAATTTATAATTAGTGAGTTATTCAGCACGCATTGCCTCAACCGGTTTGATACGGACGGCCTTGCTGGCAGGAATATACCCGGCAATCAAACCGGCAATAATAAGTAGGAGCGTTGCTCCGAATACCACATTCAGGTCAACAGACGGATCCTTGAATACCTGGATCGAGTCTTGTCCCTGAGCAGAGGCCCCTTTCTCCATAACGGCACTGACGATTTCAAGCACGCTAATGCCCAGCATCATGCCCAGGTATCCGAATAAACCGGTAATCACAATGGATTCGAGCAAAATGGATGATAGGATAGTACCTGGTGTCGCCCCCAGTGATTTACGAATGCCGAATTCTTTTGTACGTTCCTTGACT
>JAUZOU010000358.1 GCA_030706285.1 Bacteroidota bacterium | reverse complement strand
ATCTTCCCAAATCAGCAAATCAGGAAGTGAAACCGCGAAATAGTCGAGTTTGATTGTTTCATTCATATGTTTCTCTCCAAAGTCAATCAGCTTATTAAAGCGTAAATTGGATTCATCCTTTCTACCCAGTTTTAATAAGGCTAGTCCCTGATAGAAAATCTTATCCGGTTTCTGATCGTTGTAGAAAATTGCGGCGGCCGGTTCAGTATTGCCCTCTTTGGCTAACGTCCAATAGGTTTTGGCTTTTTCCGAAAAGCCCAACCCTTCATAGGCACACCCTAGCCAATAATTAAAATCATTCTCCTGAGCGCCATACAGTTTGCCTTCTCCCAAATTAGAAGGATAGTCAAAACACTCCTTTAAAAGAGTTATGGCTTTTGAAAAGTCTTTTTCCTTCATCGCTATTTTGGCCAGTTCAACTCGGGCAAACTGATATTGAGCAGGCACTTTCCCTTCGCCACCTTCCCATGGATGAAAGGTCCGTTTGTCAATTAGTTCGATGGCTTTGGCATAGTCACCGACTTGATTGCATAACGTTGCTCTTTCGAGGTATAGATCGTCCCGCTGTTCCACAAGCGCCTGGTGCTTTTCTAAAAACGCCAATCTTTCTGTATGTGGACGACATAACCGTTTGTACAATTGATCCAGCTCCATTAAAATCCGGGCGTCTGTCGTATCAAGAGCAAAGGCTCTTTCTAAATAGTTTACGGCCCTTTCTTTCTGGTCCAGTTTATTGAAATAGGCAAGTGACAGATTTCGTAGAACGGTAGGAAACGTTGCGTCAATTTTCTCTGATTTCTCCCAACAGGCAACAGCCTCCTGATACTGTCTTTTGTCATACCACAGATTGCCTAAATAATAGGGCGCCTTTGAATCATTGGGATTAGCTGTTTGAGCATAGTCTAATGCTAACACGGCTTCCAAACGATTTGGAAAACAATACGCCGGATCCATGCTTGCTGCTTTCGATAATACCGTTTGATGATCCTTACCCACCTTTGAAAGTGCCCAGGCCATGTAATAATAAGTCATCGGCGTGGTGACACAGGCGCTGGCACCTACTTCCAACAGGAGAACGGCTTCGTCGTAAAAACCTGCAGCGATATAATCGAGCGAAACAATCTCATAATTATGAATGTCGTTTCGCATCACCACCTGCATGTCCGTTAAATCAGCCTGTTTGTTTGTCAGCAAGTATTTTTCAAACAGACAACCAAAATTGAACAGATCGATCTTCAAGGACTCTTCAATCCAGGTTAGTGCGTCGGCTGTTTTATCAAGTTTTCTGAGAATAGCCGATTTAAAAGCACGCGCTTTATGATTGTGCCAGTTCCGAATAAGTGATTGATCTATCTCGTACAGAGCATCTGCGTACCTCCTATTGACAGACGAAATCTGAGCACAGGCGAAATAGCCGGCATCCTGCCAGGCTGCATTCCAACACGACTTATAAAAGGCATCGTAGGCTTCCTTGAGTTTATCCTGGAATTGCAAACATACCCCCAAATGGTAGTGCGGTTCACCATCGTACGGATTCGGATTTCGTTGCAATTGTGTTTCAATCGCTTTGCGGAAATACGGTTCGGCGTTGCTGAATTTTCCACGGCGCAACAACCAAAGGCCCATGGCATTATTATTGCGTACATCCGATGGATCGCGACGTAATGCTTCCTGATAATAATCGGTTGCGTTGTAAGTGGCATGGCGATATTGTTCAATATGCAAACCGGTTAAATACAGTTGCTCACAGGTGAGTGTTTCTTCAGGTGATAAAGCGGCTTTAGCTGGTTCTGCTTCCGGACGTTCCTGTTGTGCTGTTTTGATTGACAGGATTTCCCTGCCTGTTTCTGAGAAAACGGTAAACGTCAACTCCTGTAATTGAAGCTGGCCGGTTTTAAGTTTCTTTTCATAGACCTCTTTTGGCGAAAGCGTCAACACCTCGGAATACAGAATGCTTCCGTCATTACGTTTCAATTCAACAGTTGCATGCTGAATAGTTGAAGTTGCAAAAGCCTTAAGGACAACGCCTTCTTCAACTTCTTCCAGATTCATCAGCAAGTCTTGTGACGCATTTTTCACAACTCCTACTTCACGATATGGAAGAAAATATTGAGTAAATGTCTTTTCTTCATAAGGTTGTAACCATGAAAAATCCGGTTGATTGTCGGTAAACACACCGGCCATTAATTCAATATAAGGTCCGTCCTCGTCCGTAAGATTACGATCCCATGCGTTACCAAAATCACCGTTACCCCAGGTCCATTGCTTTTTACCCGGCGACACATGATGGTTAGCCACATGTAAGACACCTGCCTGACTGTCATTTTCATAACCTCCTACGAAATCAAATTCAGAATTGATGGCCATGTAGGAAGTTGGTACAGGAATATTTTTATAATTCGAAATATCAACCCCAGGCGAATAATCGATTTTATAATAGGTTCCGGTGGCAATCGGGAAAGTAGAGACATCTCTTTTACCATGGTCAAAGACGGCATGTACATCAGGTGGAAAAACCGATTGATAAAAATCATTTACCGCAACGGCTGGATTTGCCCACCATAAAAAGGTTTGTGGTACCGGAGTCGGATTGTATAGTTTCCCTTTTATTTCCAGATAGGCTTTACCAGGGTATAATGTAAATCCTGCCATGCCTTTCTGGTGGAACATCTTTTCATATTCATTCACCCAAACAGTCACACTACCGTCTTCATGCTGTTCTATCCTATGATCAACCGGTAAAAACGTACTTGGGCGATGATGCTGAGGCCAGTTAAATTCAATGCCACCTGATATCCAGGGACCCGTGAGCCCTACCAAAGCCGGTTTGATCACCTGATTGTAATAGATAAAATGACGTCGTTTGATTTTATCGTATGCCATCTGAACACGTCCTCCGAGTTCAGGCATGATCATCACTTTAATGTATTCATTCTCCAGAAAGACAACCTTGTACACCTTATCCCGTTTTTCACCGGAGATCGTTTCAATAACCGGATAAGGATAGACAACGCCGCTACTGCCCTGATAAACGCGCTTTTCAAGGAAAAGCGGATTTTTTTCAGCCTGACCGATCTCATAGGTTGGTATTAAGACGTCTTCCGTCCATGCCCGGACGATATTCCCGTTGACTGTACTCTGAATTAAATACGCTGTAATATCTTCCATTTCAATAGTTTATATAGAGCAAACGGCACAATGTTTAAGTATCTATCCGATTAATTCTTTTTCAATTTCTTCCAATGATTTCTCTTTTGTCTCCGGCAACTTCAGCACAATACAAACAAAGCTTACCAGGCAAATGCCGGCATAGACCCAAAATGTCCCGGAAGCCCCTAATGAGGCATTCAGCAACGGAAATGTATAGGTCAGCATAAAACAGGCAGCCCATAGAGCAAACGTTGCTAAAGCCATGGCTGCTCCACGAATACGATTTGGAAATATCTCCGAGAGAATAACCCAGACTATTGGAGCCAAAGACATGGCGTATATGGCTATTGCGATGATGACCAAAGAAAGAACGGCAATTCCTTTGAGGTGAAAGAAAAAGGCACCTCCAAGTAAACTATAT
>JAUZOU010000357.1 GCA_030706285.1 Bacteroidota bacterium | reverse complement strand
ATTGAAAAAGCGTACTTTTGCACTCAATAAAAGTATGATCTCAGTGATGAGGTATCATGCTAGTTATCAGGTTAACATAGATTGGTTTCTTCGAAGACAAAACACTAATTTTCCCCAAATGGAATTAACTAATTTAACGGCTATATCTCCCGTTGACGGGCGCTATCGTTCACAGACTGCCGTGCTTGCTCGTTATTTTTCGGAATTTGCCTTGATCCGTTACCGTGTCCGGGTAGAAGTTGAATATTTTATTGCACTGTGTGAAATGCCGCTTCCACAGCTGGCTACCGTAGATGCTTCCGCTTTTGCCAAGCTGCGGAATTTGTATATGACCTTTTCAACCGGAGATGCCCAACGCATCAAAGACATTGAAAAGGTGACCAATCATGATGTGAAAGCTGTCGAATATTTTTTGAAAGAAGCGTTTGACAGAGAAGGTTTGTCCGCCTACAAGGAGTTCATCCATTTCGGATTGACATCTCAGGATATCAACAATACCTCCGTGCCTCTTTTAATCAAAGAAGCGATGGCAGAAGTCTATTATCCGTTGCTTCAGCAAGTTATTGACAAGTTGGCATCGCTGGCAGAAACCTGGAAGGCTATTCCGATGCTGGCAAAAACACATGGCCAGCCAGCCTCACCGACACGCCTGGGTAAAGAAATAATGGTTTATGTAAGCCGCTTAAATGCTCAGGTGGCTTTAATGGAACAGATTCCTTATTCGGCGAAATTCGGAGGAGCAACCGGCAATTTCAATGCCCATCATGTGGCCTATCCTGACATAGACTGGAAACAATTTGCCGAACGTTTCCTAAAAGAAAAACTGGATCTCGTCAGGGAACCATTCACCACTCAGATTTCCAATTATGATAATTTGGCTGCCTTGTTCGATGGCATGAAACGCATCAACACGATCCTTATCGATATGAACCGTGATTTCTGGATGTATATTTCCATGGGCTATTTCAAGCAGCAGATCAAAGCCGGAGAAGTGGGTTCGTCGGCCATGCCTCATAAGGTTAATCCGATTGATTATGAGAATTCCGAAGGAAACCTGGGAGTGGCCAATGCCTTGCTGGCTCATTTGGCTGGAAAATTACCTGTTTCACGCTTGCAACGTGATTTGACCGATTCGACCGTTTTGCGTAATGTCGGTGTACCGATGGCACATAGCCTGATTGCTTTTCATAGTAGCCTGAAAGGGCTTGGAAAGCTTCTGCTGAACGAAAAAGCCATTGAAGAGGATCTGGAAAACAACTGGGCGGTTGTCGCTGAAGGTATCCAGACGATTTTGCGCCGTGAAGGCTATCCGAACCCTTATGAAACACTGAAAGCACTGACTCGAACCAATGAAGCGATCACCGAATCCTCCATTGAAGCGTTTATTGATGAACTGACTATTGACGATTCGGTTAAAGCCGAATTGAGAAGCATCACCCCCCGGACCTATACGGGACTCTAATTAATAACAAACTGAAATTTAGCGAAAACGGATTTAACATTAAAAAACAAATGATGACAGACAAAGAAAACTGGCAGGATAAGCCTGGTGAAGGTGAAGACGCTGCCCGCCGTGATGGTGAACGTAACAAGGACAACGCTGCAAACGAATCAAATCCATGGCGAAAACAAGGTGAAGGCCGTGGCGGTCAAGACTCCTATGACCGTCCCCGTAGGCCCTATTCTGATAACAGAGGAGGAAGCTCCTTTGATCGTCCCCGTCGTCCCTTCAGGGATGACAACAACCGTTCATCCGCATCGGATGATCATGAAGGTAATAGCTTCAATAACCGTTTTGACCGTCCTCGACGTTCATATGGCGAAGGAAGCAGCGACCGTCCGCGCCGTCCGTATGGAGAAGGCGGATTTGACCGTCCCCGCAGAAATGTAGATGGTGGCAACCGGTTTGACGCCTCCTCTCGTGATGGAAACCGCTTTGATCGTCCGCGACGCACTTTTGATGATGCTAATTCAACCAGACCCTCGCGTCCATATGGACAGCCTGAAGGAGAAAGACCCCGCCGTTCTTTTGGTGAGGATGGCAACCGTTTCGGTTCGTCAAACCGGGATGGAGGATTTTCCAAACCCCGTCGTAGTTTTGGTGAAGAAGGCAATCGTTTCGGCTCCTCCAATCGCGAAGGCGATTTTTCCAGGCCTCGCCGTTCATTTGGTGAAGGGGGCAGTGACCGTCCTCGCCGTTCGTTTGGTGAAGGAGGCAATGACCGTCCTCGTCGCAGCTTTGGCGAAGGCTCGCAACGATCTGGCTTTGGCGGGCCGACGTTGCCCAGACCTGACCGTGCCGATGGCCGTCCCCGTCGTCCGAGAATCAAACGTGAATCGACGTTCGACCATGGAGTACCGTTTGGCAGTCGTCCTTCACAAAGTTATCAACCGGCGTTTGATCCTGATGTTCCTATCCGGCTTAACAAGTTTTTGGCGAATGCCGGAATCTGTTCCCGCAGGGAAGCTGATGAATTCATTCAGGCCGGTGTGGTGAAAGTAAATGGTGAGGTGGTCACCGAACTGGGCGTAAAAGTAAAACCGATTGATGCCATCATGTTTCATGATCAGCCGGTCAACATTGAACGTAAGGTTTACATCCTGCTTAACAAACCTAAAGATTGTGTGACCACGTCGGATGATCCTCAGGAACGGCTTACCGTCATGGACCTTGTAAAGGGTGCCTGCTTTGAACGGATTTATCCGGTTGGACGTCTGGACCGCAATACGACCGGTGTGCTGCTGCTCACCAATGACGGCGATTTGGCTTCCAAACTGACTCATCCCAAGTACGAAAAACGTAAAATCTATCAGGCAACGCTTGACAAGAACCTGACTGAAGCCGATTTTAAACAAATCCTGGAAGGTGTCAGACTGGATGATGAACTGATTAAAGCAGATAACCTCAGTTATGTCGATGAGGAAAAAAATACCGTCATCGGTATTGAAATCCATTCAGGACAGAACAGGGTTGTCCGCCGTATCTTTGAAACATTGGGATATAAAGTATTTAAACTTGACCGTGTCTATTTTGCCGGCCTTACGAAGAAAAACCTGCCCCGTGGCAAATGGCGTCACCTCACAGAGAAAGAAGTGAGCCTTTTAAAAATGGGTGCATTTGTATAATATGCGTTATGGTAAAGATACTTAGAGACAAAATCATCGATGTACTGAAGCGTGAGGACTATGGCGTGACAGTCAATGTAAAGGGGTGGGTAAGAACCCGTCGTGGCAACAAGAAAATCTGTTTTATTGCTTTGAATGACGGCTCCACCATTAAGAGTGTGCAAATCGTTGCCGATTTGGAAAAATTCAGTGAAGAATCACTCAGGAAAGTAACCACCGGGGCCTGCCTCAGTGTGAACGGCATTCTGGTGGAATCGCCCGGACAGGGTCAACAGGCCGAAATCCACGCCACGGAAATTGACGTGCTGGGGGAGGCCGATCCTGCTACTTATCCGTTGCAGAAAAAAGGTCATTCGCTGGAATACCTGCGCGAAATTGCGCACCTCCGTCCGCGTACCAATACGTTTGGCGCCATCTTTCGCATCCGCCACCATATGTCGATGGCTATCCAT
>JAUZOU010000356.1 GCA_030706285.1 Bacteroidota bacterium | reverse complement strand
TGACCAAGGCTTACGGCAATCATCCCTCATTTACCATGCTGGCTTGTGGCAACGAACCCAAAGGTCATTGGGTAAAGTGGGTCACTCATTTTGTGGACTATTGGAAAGCCACAGATTCCAGGCGTGTTTACACCGGTGCTTCGGTTGGAAACAGCTGGGCGTGGCAGCCAGCCAATCAGTATCACGTCAAAGCGGGAGCCCGTGGTTTGAATTGGAACGAAAGGCCGGAGTCTATGTCTGATTTCAGAGAAAACATCGATACGGTTTCTGTGCCGTATGTGTCTCATGAAACCGGCCAGTGGTGTGCCTTCCCCGATTTCGGTGAGATTAAAAAATATACAGGTGTCAATAAGGCTCGCAATTTTGAACTGTTTCAAGAAAACTTGTCCGATCACGATATGGGCGGTCTTGGACATGATTTCATGATGGCATCCGGAAAGCTTCAGGTGCTGTGTTATAAACATGAGATAGAAAAGATTATGCGTACGCCTGATTATGCCGGTTTTCAGTTGCTTGGACTGAACGACTATTCCGGTCAGGGTACCGCCCTGGTTGGTGTGTTGGATGTTTTCTGGGATGAAAAAGGGTATTGTACGGCTCAGGATTTCAGCCGCTTTTGTGGCCCTGTTGTACCGTTGATTCGAACCGCTAAATTTGTCTATCAATCGGACGAGCACTTGAAAGCTCATGCTGAACTTTCCTATTTCGGTGAAAACAGCTATCAGATGATCAAACCGGACTGGAAACTGAAAGATGCCAATGGGGCTGTCCTGGCTGGCGGAACGATGACAGAGAAGGCTGTCGAGCCTGGAAATAACATCGATTTGGGAGACATAGACATTGACTTGAGCCAGTTTGACAAACCGGTGAAAGTGACGCTGGAGGTCTGTATAAATACTTGTGAAGGCGACAATAGCTGGGATTTTTACATTTATCCGGCCAGGAAAGCATTGCCTGATGCCGGCAACATCCTGATTGCCGATCATTGGTCAAAAGAGGTGGAAGACAAACTTCAGCAGGGGGGGGATGTGCTGTTGCTATGCAACGGCAGGGTTGAGTATGGAAAAGAAATTATGCAAACCCTCACGCCTGTATTCTGGAATACCTCCTGGTTTAAAATGCGTCCTCCTCATACGACCGGATTGCTGATCAATCCGTACCATCCTGTTTTCAACGATTTTCCAACAGAATATTATGCTGACCTGCAATGGTGGGAACTGATTAACGGATCACAGATCATGCAACTGACTGATTTTCCAAAGGGATTCCAACCGCTTGTTCAATGCATCGATACTTGGTTCCTGAACCGGAAGATCGGGATGCTCTTTGAAGCTAAAGCAGGCAACGGACGCATCCTGGTGTGCAGCATGGATTTACAGCGTCGCCTCGATAGCAGGCCTGTGGCACGCCAGTTGTATATAAGCCTTCTGAATTATATACAATCGACGAAATTCAGACCGGCTTTTACCGTGGAACCAGCTGTCATTCAGGATTTGTTCCGGAAGGGCTCCGATCGGGTGGGTACTTATTCCAACGATGCGCCCGATGAGCTGAAACCGGCATTGTTTAACCATTCCAATAATCAATAAAATATGGCTATCTCCATTCTATTTGGCAGGACGACAAGCAGGAAACCGGATGCTATGATCAGCCGCTTCAATCCGTCATTCAGACGGTTGTCAGCTGGCATTTGTTTGTTGCTCTTACCTGCGACAGGTCTCGTTGCAGCGAATACCAACTGGCCGGTGCCGACCGTAACAAACAAATCCGGCGTTCGCTGGTGGTGGCCCGGCAGTGCGGTCGATCAGAAAAACCTGACCTGGAACCTGGAAGCTCTTGCCAATGCAGGTATCGGAACGGTTGAAATCACTCCGATCTATGGCGTTCAGGGCAATGAAGCCAATGAAATTGACTATTTGTCGCCGAAATGGATGCAGATGCTCAGTTATACTCAGTCTGAGGCTAAACGGCTGAATATGTTGGTGGATATGAATGAAGGAACCGGCTGGCCTTTTGGCGGTCCGGCCATTGATACGGCCCATGCTGCATCTTGTCAGTTTATTCAGCGATATCCCGTCAGCGCATTGCCAGGTGGAAGAGCTGTCAGCCAATCGTATTCGATCGTGCCGGATGATGTCAAACAACGGAAAGCGGCTACGTTGGGCGCTTTATTGTTTGTCGGTTCAGATGGCTATCGTGAGCAAATACCGGTCAGCCGTTGTAAAAACGGCGTGTTAAATTGGGGCGCACCTCAGGATGGGATGATTTATGCCTTGTTTGCCGGAAAGACGTTTCAACAGGTCAAGCGAGCCGCACCTGGCGGGCAGGGATTGGTCATGAACCATTTTTCAGAAGAGGCATTGAATCAGTATCTGAAACGCTATGATGAGGCCTTTGCCAGGAATCAGACAGCCTGGCCGCATTGCTTTTTCAATGATTCGTACGAGGTGTACGGAGCTGATTGGTCCGAAAACCTGTTACAAGAGTTTAAGGCTAGGCGTGGGTATGATCTGGCCGATTACCTGCCCGAATTTTCCGGAGAAGGTGATCCGGATGTCTGTGCTCGAGTTGTTTGTGACTACCGGGAAACAGTGTCCGATATGTTGCTGAACAATTTTACGATCCCATGGACAAACTGGGCTCATGAAAGAGGCACTATTACGCGGAATCAGGCTCATGGTTCTCCGGGAAACCTGCTGGATTTGTATGCAGCCATTGATGTCCCTGAATGTGAATCCTATGGCATTACCGCTTTTGACATTCCGGGATTCAGACTGGACTCGGCCAGAAAAGAAAGCGATTCGAATCCGGCAACCATGAAATATGCCTCTTCTGCTGCCCATGTAGCCGGTAAGTCATTGACCTCGGCTGAAAGTATGACTTGGCTGACCGAGCATTTCCGTACCTCGCTGTCACAAATCAAACCAGAAATGGATCAGCTATTCTTGAACGGCATCAACCGAGTGCTTTTCCACGGTTCGCCTTACACTCCGAAAGAGGCTCCTTGGCCAGGCTGGCTGTTTTATGCGTCTATTCTGGTCAATCCAAACAATACTATTTTCAGGGACATGCCTGCGCTGAACGAGTATGCCACCAGAGTTCAGTCGTTTATGCAATCAGGCGCCCCTGATAACGAAGTGCTGTTGTATTTCCCCATTTACGACATCTGGCAAACCTGGAGAAAGGGGCATTACATGACATTCGATATTCACAAGATCAGCGAAAAACTGCCGCGATTTGAGCAGGTTGTTTTTGATATCCGGAATCTTGGCTATGATCTGGATTATATATCAGATAATCAGATACTTGATGCTAAAAATGAAGGCGACCGGATTGTGACAAAAGGGGGGAACTATAAAGTTATCCTTGTCCCGGATTGCAAGTACATGCCAGTAGCGACAGCTAAGAAATTGCTCGAACTAAGTAAAAATGGTGCGACGGTTGCATTTCTGGACCGGTTGCCGGATGATGTGCCTGGTCTGAGCCAGTTGCAGCAACGGCAGGCTATGTTGAAGAATTGTCTGGCAGACTACCGGCTAAGTCCATTTGTGTCAAGCTACTTTGGCAAACCTTTCCAGAAGGG
>JAUZOU010000355.1 GCA_030706285.1 Bacteroidota bacterium | reverse complement strand
CCCGAAAGTCCGCATCTTGTACCCGACCAATATCAAGGGACAGATGTACATTCCGCTCATCAATTTGGTGCTATACCTGGGATGCTGTTTCATGGTGCTGTATTTTAAACAATCGACAGGCATGGAAGCGGCATACGGCCTAGCCATCACGATCGCCATGTTAATGACGACGGTGCTTCTGCTGTTTTACCTGCAAGGTAGAGTTCCCTTATTTTCGCAACTATTGTTGGGATTGGTCTTTTTCTCCATCGAACTGTCCTTCCTGGCTGCCAACATCACCAAATTCAAGGATGGCGGCTGGATCACAGTTATGATGGCGGGGTTCTTCGTGCTGATCATGTACACCTGGAGCAAAGGCCGGCGCATCAAGAACAGCTTCATTACCTTTGTGAAGATCAACAAATACCTGCCTGTCATCGAAGCCCTGTCAAAAGACCAATCTGTCCCGAAATATGCGTCCAACCTGGTTTATATTACCCATGCCAACTATAGCGATGAAATCGAGAGCAAGATTTTGTTTTCCATGTTGCGAAAGCAGCCTAAAAGGGCTGACATCTACTGGTTGTTGCATGTTGACATCGTTGATGATCCGCACACGACTGAATACGAAGTCCATCAGCTGATTCCGGGTGTTCTCTTCCGGATAGACCTGCGACTCGGCTTCAAAGTCCCGACCAAGGTGAACCTGTATTTTCACAACATCGTGCAAGAGCTTAGGGACGAAAAACAGGTAGATATGATCAGCCACTACCCTTCTCTTCATCGGTACAATATCCTCAGCGATTTCCGGTACATTGTCATCGAACGGGTTCCCAACAATGATTATGACTTTGAGAACATCCAGAA
Organism: Bacteroidota bacterium; assembly: GCA_030706285.1. GTDB lineage: Bacteria > Bacteroidota > Bacteroidia > Bacteroidales > UBA1402 > UBA8389. Next base: position 2,751 of record JAUZOU010000355.1, on the reverse strand, counting down.
GTTTGTCATGAACCTGTTTTTCATCATCAAGAAAATCGGCCTGACAGACGTCAAACACTACGGACTGGATTCAACCAATGTCGCCGTGGAAGAAGTGCCCTTGCTGGCCAATTCTGAAATTATGCTCAACGTCAACGAATCTCAGACAGCTGAAGCAGCCAGCGTTAAACGCATTAAAATCAGTGACCAGAAATTTACCAAAGTTCAGTAATTTAAACCCGTCTGACGGCTGATTCCCAATCAAGGATCGCTTTCTTGACGTCAGGTCCCCAGAAATAATTGCCGACACTTCCGTCTGAAGGAAGCACCCGGTGACAAGGGATCAGGTAAAACAACGGATTCTTCCCGACTGCGCTTCCTACTGCCCGGCAAGCTTTCGGATGGCCGATGTGGGAAGCAATAGCCCCATACGACGACGTCTTTCCGAATGGAATTTCCAACAATGCTTTCCAGACCTGCAGTTGAAAAGGCGTTCCTTTGAGATGCAAACAAACCTGGTTTTCAAACGGCAGAGCCTCATCAAAAAGTTTCGCGACAAAAGGTTGCCTGTTCACTTTCGCTTCCCGGATATCCGAGGCCGGAAATAATCGCCGGAGTTGCTTCAATGCCTCCTCTTTTTCCGGAGCCAGCAGTATGGAGCAAAGGCCCTTTCCAGTGAATGCAATGAGTACTTGCCCGAATGGACATTGAGTAAAACTATAGTCAATACTCAGATTGGCACATTGATGATTCGTCTCTTCGCCGGTCATCGGGACAACCTGAAAAATCGTACCGTTTTTTCGATCTATAGATGGTTTCATGAGTGGCTATTTAGTGATTCTACGTATCAAAGCAGCAGTCCGATAGACAACAATAGTCCCAATATTAATAAATTACGGGAAGTTTCGCCAAGCAGCACATTCAATGCTTTTCCGTGATTGATCCGGACCATCTTTTTCCATGTCAAGTAATGTGGTATCAGGTATAAAAACGGCAGACAAGCAGCCCAGACTGCGCCGTCATAAAGAAATAGCAGGCAAAGCAAACAGGCAATGAGACCATTCAGCAGATACGCCCAACGGCCGTAGGCTTCTCCAAACAGGACAACCGTCGTCTGTTTATGACTCTTCTTATCGGTATCCCTGTCTCTGTAATTATTGATAATCAATATATTAACAGCTTGCAAGCCAACAACGGCTCCGGCGACAAAAGCCAGCCAGAAAAAAAAGTGCGTCTGGACATAGAATGAAAAGACGACGGCCACAAATCCGAAAAAGACCAACACAAAGACATCTCCCAAACCATGATAGGATAACGGAAAAGGGCCTGTCGTATAGGCTAACAAAGAGAGCACACAAACAATACCAACCAGTATCATCTCCCACCCTCCATAATAAATCAGTCCTAGCCCAAAACCGCAGGCAACGGCAATGGTTACAAACAATCCGACCAGCATCCGCTTAGGATCAATCCAGCCTGAAGCAACAGCTCTCGCCGGCCCCAGACGGTCTTCGTTGTCGGTTTTCTTGACAAAATCGAAGTAATCGTTGCAAAAATTGGAAGCGATCTGTGCCAGAAGAGCAAACAAAAGGCACAGTATAGCAGGAATGAGGTTAAAACAGCCCGTGTGTGCAGCCAGTGCGGAAGCGACTATGACAGGAACAGAACCGGCTGCCAGCGTCTTGGGTCGACTTGCCAGCAGCCAGGCTTTAACGGAATTTTTTTTGACAGTTTCCATGCCTATACGTTTGGATAGGCACAAATTTAATCAATCTTCATGGATTCAGGAAACCGGTTTTATTTTATGTCCACAAACAATTCCTTGAATGTTTTGCAAATATCACATTCAGATGGCGCCGTCCCTTTATCCAGCGTATTTCCGCAAACAGGGCATACGACATATTCATATGGAAGAAGGCCTTCCGTATGCGTCATCAAGGCATTTTTGGCCTTGCCGAAAAGAGCCACATGTTTCTTTTCTGTCGCAATGGCCCACGTCAATGACGTAATGATCGCTTTTTTCAGGTTTTTGGACGTTGCATCTTCGATAAACATGGGATACATGACATTCACTTCATACGTTTCTCCGACAATCGCATCATTAAGGTTTTCTGCCGTCGTTTTCACGTCAAATTTTGGCGTAAACGGATCCATTGTCCGTTTAAAAGAATCCAATACGGCTGTATGATTTGAAGCGTGGATAGACTCAGCTTTCGAGGCGGCTTTAAAAAGGTTTGCAATCGTGTCATGCCCTTCTTCTATGGCTTTTTGGGCATAAGCAGCATACTTTGCACTCGAAGTTGTTTCTGTCTTGATGCCAAGTTTAATGTTCTGTATGGTTTTCTCTCTCTTGCTGGTGCAACCAGTCGCAGCCAGTAAACATACCAGAAAAATGATCAGACTGTTTTTCATAGTGCTATCGACATTAAATGAATGTACTTAACAAAAATTTTATCATTTTATAGTTCTACAAGAGAAACAACGTTCAATTAAAAAAGTTCGGACAAACGGATGGTTTTTTGTGTTAAATGTGCCTGCTTTTCACGCCGGAGAATATTCACACGAGACTTGCTGAATGTTTCTCCAGCACTTTCAATAAATTGCTTTTCCAACAACCCACCTGGAAGCACAAGGCCACCAGCGGAAAAGAAAGTTCAAATCAACACCTGAGTATTTTCCCCAAAGTTAAAATCAGCCCAAAACGAAATGACAGAGAGCCTGAAAGGTCCTTGAGACAAACTGCAAGACAGTCACAACCGCACTATTTTCAAT
>JAUZOU010000354.1 GCA_030706285.1 Bacteroidota bacterium | reverse complement strand
TTTTTTTCAATGCGGTTGGCCATTTCAACGACTTCTCGAATCGTGGCTTTTCCGAATTCCGGTAAATGATAGCTGTCAATAATGGATTGAACGTCAGACTGGTTGAAGGGTGTTTCTTTCATAAGGGCCATTTTTTTTCTCGGACAAAAATACAAAAAGCATCTGGAGACGGAAAAAAAGTTGGTCCAATGCTTGCAAATTTGTCGAAACTGCCTATCTTTGCATCCGCAATCGCAAATGATAGCGAGCTGCAAAAACTGGTGCGGTAGTTCAGCTGGTTAGAATGCCTGCCTGTCACGCAGGAGGTCACGGGTTCGAGTCCCGTCCGCACCGCAAAATTAAGACTCCAAGAACGTTGAATCAACTTCTTGGAGTTTTTTGTTTTTGATGGGGTGGAAAATGGAGGATCAAATTGAAAACTTTTGATTAACTGCAAAATTTGAGAGATGCAGTCGCCGAACCTATGAAACGGATGGGATGGGTCTTCACTGCAAGTTTAGAAACGATATGAGAAAATTACGGATTTTTCACACAACCTACAGGCCATTCCGGGAACCAATTGATGAACAAAATACTACTTTAGCACCCGCAAAATAATGTATCCGGTTTTAAAATGAACTTAACATTTTTCAGTTATGTTTCTGGAAAATTTCTTTGAAAAATCAGCGCAGAACTATCCAACTGCCATTGCCATAGAACAAGGTGAAAGGAAATACACGTATGCTGAAGTAGAAAAAAAAGCAAACAAGTTTGCCAATTATTTAAAGGCAAAAGGCATCGGACCTGAAGATAAAGTTACCATATTGTTGCATAGATGTGCACAAGAGCCGATTGTGATGCTCGGGATATTGAAAGCCGGAGCTGCCTATATTCCTCTTGATTCGGAAGCGCCCGGCGATAGGGTCAATTTTATTATGGACGATGCCAAAGCAAAACTGCTTGTCATCTCGGATACTATTTTTGAAAGCATCGGAGACAGACTGGATCCCTTTCCCCTGTTCAACATTGACCATCAACTCGACGAGCTGGACACTTTCCCTGATACAAAGCCGGCTGAATCAGGTCGTACACCCAACGATCTGTGTTACATGATTTACACTTCCGGTACGACAGGCAAACCCAAAGGGGTGTTACTGGAACACCGGAATGTGATCAATTACGTTCAGGCTGCACAAAATATCTATCCGATAACCCATGAAGACCGAGCTTTACAAGGATTTTCAGTTTCCTTTGATGCTTCTACAGAGGAATTATGGATCCCATTCTCGGTAGGTGCGACATTGGTCATCGGAACATTTGAAATAATGCGTTCCGGCGATCAGTTTGCTTCTATCCTCAACAAATTGAACATCACGTTTTTATCCTGCGCACCAACCTTGCTTTCAATGGTAAAGGAGGATATTCCCGGGTTGAGAATACTGATTTTTGGCGGAGAGACCTGCACAAAGGATGTTGCTCATCGATGGTGCAAACATGGCAGAATGGTCTTTAATACGTACGGCCCAACAGAAGCGACTGTCATCGCAATCTATTCGGTTTTAAGATTGGATGAGGAGGTTACAATCGGCCGGCCATTGGAAGGCTATGATGTGTTGTTGGTCGATGAACAGCTTGAACCTGTCATAAAAGAAGGCGAAGAAGGTGAAATCCTGATTGGCGGCGAGAGCATTGCGCGCGGCTATTTGAACAGGGAAGAGTTAACCGCCAAAAAATTTATTGAGACAGACAAATTCAAAGGGGTCAAGGAACGCTATTACCGTACTGGTGATTTGGCAAAGTACGCACCAAACGGCGAACTGATATTTTTAGGCAGAGCCGATGCACAAGTCAAAGTGCGGGGGTTCAGGGTCGAATTGGCAGAAATTGAAAGTCTGCTCATGAAATGTGACGGGGTACAGGCTGCTGCCGTTGCGTTGGACAGCCGTACACAGCAACTGGCTGCTTATGTTGTGCTTCGTAAAGGCGAGGCATTAAACCGTGAAGGTGTAGCCAGGCTATTGCGGCAAATGCTTCCATATTACATGATTCCTTCCACACTGGACATTATTGAGTCGTTGCCAATGACATCCAGTCAGAAAATAGACAGGAAACAATTGCCGGCTCCCAAAACTCCATTGGGCTTTTCTGCACAGAAAAAGAGGATTCTACCATCAACCGATCTGGAGTGTGCGATGGTTAACATCATGGCGGAAAACATTCAACGGGATGACATTTCGATGGACGACAATTTCTTTAACGATTTGGGAGGGCATTCTTTGTTGGCCGCGCTTGTCGTTTCTGAAATGCGTGAACAAAAAATGTTCGAGAATATGTCGGTGGTTGATGTCTATAAATTTCCGGTGCTCTCTGATTTGGCTCGTGAGCTTGAGAAAAAAAGGCCAAAGAAAGACGAAAAAGAAGCAACGAAACGTGACGTCTACAAACCTTCCAAGTTGAGTTATTACACCTGTTCAGTTTGTCAGGGTATATCCATGCTGTTCTTAATCCTGCTTTTCGGTTTGGAATGGCTCGGCCCTTTCTTCTTCTATTCCTATTACTATCAAGCTGAAACCGGCGTCTGGTTTTCTTTGTTCATGAGTCTGGCTATCTATTTTGCCATATTGCCTGTGCTGACAGCCATTGCAATTGGTTTTAAATGGGCCGTCATTGGAAAAATCAAACCTGGAAAATATAAACTCTGGGGTAGCTATTATTTTAGATTCTGGATTGTCGACAAAGTGATCAATATTTGCCCGATCATCTACTTTACAGGAACCAACCTGATGAATATCTTTCTTAGACTGATGGGTGCTAAAGTAGGGAAGAATTCGTACATAGGGACGTCGGCCATTTCTGCATTCGACTTGTTAAAAGTTGGGAATAATGTAAGCGTTTGTACTGATTCCCATTTGAGGGGGTACATCATTGCAGACGGCTATTTGCAAATAGGAAGCATCGAACTGGAAGATAAGTCATTTGTCGGTATCAGATGTTGTCTGGCACATAATACTAAAATGGAAAAGAACAGCTCTCTGGAAGATCTGACGCTTGTTCCAGAAGGTTGTACGATACCGGAAAATGAAAACTGGGGCGGATCGCCAGCCGTTAAGATTGGGACCAACAAGGAGCAGCCAAGCGTCCGGCTTTGGTCGAAAAAACTGGCCGTTCTTTCATTTTCAGGTGTCTTTCTTATTCCACTCATCACGATGCTGGCTTATTTCCCCGGCATGATGATGATTGCCCATGTGGATTATGCCACAGATAGTTACAACTTTCTTTGGATGACCATTCTGGTTGGCATGTCGTTTGTCGTATTATTGACTGTCATCATTACGGTAGTCAAATGGGTATTGCTTGGGAATATAAAAGAAGGCACCTACCGGGTGAACAGTCTCTTTTATTATAAGAAATGGTTTTTTGACCAACTGATGAGGCTTAGTCTGCAGGTCATCGGTACGCTTTATACGACGCTCTATTTACAAATATGGTTTAAGATGCTGGGTGTAAAGATGGGCAAACGGGTGGAAATATCGACCGTTGAATTCATCTCGCCTGACATGTTGGTAACCGGGGACGAATGTTTCCTGGCCGATTCGGTCTCGGTCGGAGCTTCGCATGTCC
>JAUZOU010000353.1 GCA_030706285.1 Bacteroidota bacterium | reverse complement strand
CCGGCTCTTACTAATTTTGGTAAGAAATTATCAAGTGCATGGTGAGGAAAACCGGCCATTTCTATGGGACCGGCAGCGCCATTTGATTTTTTTGTCAGTGCAATGCTGAGAATATCAACGATGATCAACGCATCATTTCCATATGCTTCATAAAAATCACCTACACGAAATAAAAGAACAGCATCAGGATGCTTGTTTTTCATTTCGAAATACTGCTTGATAAGGGGTGTATCTTCGATTGATCTGGACAAGGATTTATTCTTTTGGTTACTTGCAAAGATAAAAAAAAGGCTGTTCAAATCTTGTGAACAGCCGTGGATAACTTTTAAAAAGTTTTTAGAACAAACAGTCAAAAAAGTTTCAGATAATGATTTTTTTGGCTTTGCAAACTTTAAAGAGGAATTGTTTTATGGATTTTGTCAACTCCATTTTTCAAGGTTTTCAACAGGTGAATTTTCAAAATCTGTGAACCATCAAAACAAAGGTTATTAACCGAAATCATTTGATGATTGTTTTTCAACGGATTGACGATCATCGAATCGTTTAAATCCTGTTGATAAATCAAAATAGCTGTTTACAGAAAATAGTACGAAAAAACTATCAACACTATCAACAGGCTATTATCATAACTAGAGATTTATTTAAAAACTTACAAAATAATGAATAGAGACTGTTGATGTTTACAACTTGACTGAAGATGCCAATTTTTGAAAGAAATGCCAAAGAACGATTCCAGTAGCAACAGAGACATTGAGAGAATGCTTCGTTCCAAACTGAGGTATTTCAATGCAACCATCACAACAATCAATCACGGATTGTTGAACACCTTTCACTTCATTGCCAAAAATAATGGCATATTTACAGGAAGGGTCCAGTTCAATTTCGTTCAACATGAGACTGCCATGAGCTTGTTCTATGGCTAATAGGATATAACCGTCTTCTTTTAATGATCGAATGGTTTCATGAATGTCTTTAGAATAAGTCCAGTCAACAGAAAATTCGGCTCCAAGGGCTGTTTTATGAATTTCAGGATTTGGCGGAGGACAAGTCAGTCCGCAAATGCATACTTTCTCTACCCGGAAAGCATCACTTGTTCGAAAAACAGAGCCGACATTATACAGACTTCTGATATTGTCCAAAACAACGACCAAAGAGATTTTTCCGGATTGTTTGAAGGCTTCCGGAGTAAGCCTGTTCATTTCAATAATCGTTAGTTTCTTCACTTTAAGCCTATTTATGATGCAAAACTAGGAATAAATTGAGTAATTTTGTGGTACCAAGACTACGAATATGGATAAGATTCAATTGGTTTCAGAAATAAATGAATTGAAACAGCAGAAGAATGCTGTTATCATGGCTCATTATTACCAGGATTCATCAATTCAGGAAATTGCCGACTTTATTGGAGATAGTTTGGCATTGGCTCAACAGGCTGCAAAAACGACAGCGGATATCATCGTTTTATGTGGCGTTCATTTTATGGGTGAAACAGCTAAACTGATTTCACCGGAAAAGAAAGTGCTGATTCCAGATGTCAATGCTGGTTGTTCTTTGGCTGACAGTTGTCCGGCCGATGCTTTTGAACAATTTGTCAAGGCTCATCCGGACCATACCGTGATCAGTTATGTCAATACGACTGCTGCTGTCAAAGCATTGACAGATATTTCCGTTACTTCTACCAATGCCGTAGCTATTGTTCAGAGTCTGCCAAAAGATGAAAAGATTATATTCGGACCAGATAGAAATCTTGGAAATTACATCAATAGTCTGACTGGAAGAAACATGTTGTTATGGGACGGTGCCTGTCATGTTCATGAACAGTTTTCAATCGAGCGGATTGTCCGATTGAAAGAACAGTATCCAAATGCCAAAATCATTGCTCATCCGGAATGTAAGAGTGCTGTTTTGTCACTGGCTGATTTCATTGGTTCGACTGCCTCTTTGCTGAGGTATGCACAACGGTCTGATTTCAGTGAATTTATTGTTGCAACCGAATCAGGTATATTACATGAAATGAAACGCACATGTCCGGGAAAGACTTTTATTCCGGCTCCTCCTAATGACAGTACGTGTGGTTGCAGTGAATGTTCGTTCATGCGATTAAATACGCTGGAAAAGGTTTGGAGCTGTCTGAAAAATGAAACACCGTCCATTGAAATTCCGGAGGAATTGCGTGTTAAAGCCGTTAAACCGATTCAACGGATGTTGGATATCTCTCATCAGTTAGGTTTATAAATCGGACGTTATGCGCGATTTGGTTTTTGCTACCAACAATGCACACAAACTGGCTGAAGTTTCGGCCATTCTTGGGTCTCAAATTCGTTTATCAGGCTTAAAAGAAATTGGATGTTTCGAAGAAATTCCGGAAGATCAGTCGACCATTGAAGGAAATGCGCTTCAAAAAGCCAGATTTGTCTATGAAAAATATAGAAAAGATTGCTTTTCGGATGATACAGGGTTGGAAGTAGCTCAGTTAAACGGTGAGCCTGGCGTTTATTCTGCCCGTTATGCAGGAGAAGCCTGCATAGCCGAAAACAACATCCGGAAATTACTTGATAAACTGGATGGAGAAACCAATCGGAAAGCCAGGTTTAGAACGGTTGTTGCCTTGATTCTCGATGGAAAAGAATACTTGTTTGAAGGTATTGTCAATGGCATCATTTTGACGGAAAAACATGGAGACGGAGGTTTTGGCTATGATCCGGTTTTTCAGCCGGAAGGTTATTCACAAACTTTTGCGGAAATGAGTATGGTTTTGAAAAATAAAATCAGCCATCGAGCGTTAGCTATTCAGAAGTTAACTGATTTCTTAACTACCTGATTTATGGTTCATTTTCGTGGACTGATTTTGTTATCGGCCGTCATCGGTTTATCTCAGCCTGTTTTTTCCAATATTCCCATAGGAACTTGGAGAACACATTATTCCTACAATAATGTCAGCCAGGTCGTTTCGACCGATGATTTGTTATATGGCGTGGCTAATGCCAAATTATTTTCAGTAGATGTAAAAGGAACGGTAGAAACCTATTCTTCGCTGACCGGACTCAACGGATTTGACATTGCCTGCATTGGCTGGAATGAAAAAGCAGCTGCTCTACTGGTTGTCTATTCAGATGGTAACATGGATTTTATTTCCAAGTCAGGCATTGATAATTTACCTGATTTTAAAAACAAATCCATGACTTCCGATAAAACGGTTTACAGTCTTAGAATGCAAAATGGCTATGCCTATTTGTCTACCGGGGTCGGACTATTGGTTATTGATGTCCGTTCAAGACAGATTGTTGATACCTATAAACCTCTGTTGAACAGTCAGACATTTACCGTCATGGATACGGTTTATGATGCCGTGTCAACGGATGATTCCATATTTCTGGCTACACCACAAGGCTTATTTGGTGGAAATGTCTCTTCCAATTTGTTGGATCCTTCGCAGTGGTCTCCCCTATCTTTTCCGGCCAATACGGCTCCTGTCAGTCTGGTTCTGTTTTCCGGACAGTTGACGGCACTTGCTTCGAATGGTACGGTTTACCGAAAATCAGGCAACAATTGGATTCAGCTGTTGTATGATAACCAGGCTCAAAAACTGATAAGTGATGGCAACTACTT
>JAUZOU010000352.1 GCA_030706285.1 Bacteroidota bacterium | reverse complement strand
TATTTGTCGATTCTGGTTACAGGCGATTTAAAGTGGCCGCTTGATCAACGACCTTTCCATAGTTGCTATTGAAAATTTTTTAACTTTCTGTTGATCAGAATGGACGCTTAGCCCACAAGTTTTTAAATTGATCCGGCAAACCCCCAGGTCTCCTGACAGCAGCCAATAAAAAAGCTCAGCAGAGAGCCTGTATTTAACGGTTTCTGCTGAGCTTTTTTATATTAATGGGAGACTTCCAGGAGGTATCCCCTTTTTACCGCATCAGTCTTTAAACTTTGCAGACAAGAATTCGCGATTCAGACGAGCGATGTTGGTCACTGAAATGTTCTTCGGGCATTCAGCCTCACAGGCACCGGTATTGGTACAGTTTCCGAAGCCCAGTTCATCCATCTTGGCAACCATTGCTTTGGCTCTTCTGGCCGCTTCTGCCCGACCTTGAGGCAACATAGCCAATTGACTTACCTTTGAAGAGACGAACAACATGGCAGAACCGTTTTTGCAGGCGGCCACGCAAGCGCCACAACCAATGCAGGTTGCAGAATCCATTGCCTCATCGGCAATCTGTTTTGAAATAGGAATAGCATTGGCATCAGGGGCACCACCCGTATTCACGGAGACGTAACCGCCGGCTTGCATAATCTTATCATAAGCAGAACGATCGACCATCAGATCCCGAATGACCGGAAATCCACGAGAACGCCATGGTTCGATCGTAATGGTTTCACCGTCATGAAATTTGCGCATATGAAGCTGGCAGGTTGTCACACTTTGGTCTGGACCATGAGGGTGCCCATTGATGTAAAGTGAACACATGCCACAGATACCTTCACGACAGTCGTGGTCAAAGACCACCGGTTCTTGGCCTGAGGTTACCAGTTTTTCGTTCAGCATGTCGAGCATTTCCAGGAAAGAGCTGTCGGTTGAAACACCGTCCAGCTTGTAGGTTTCAAACGAGCCCTTTGTTTTTGGGTTTCGTTGACGCCATACTTTGAGTTGTATATTGATCGTTTTTTCCATAACGTTTATGATTTGTAATTCCGTTGTTGAACCTTGGTGAATTCGTAGTTCAGGTATTCCTTCAGCAATTCGGGATCCTGATCTTCTCCGTTATACTTCCAGCAAGAAACATAGGAGAATTTTTCATCGTCCCTTAAGGCTTCACCGTCTTCAGTCTGATGTTCTTCACGGAAGTGTCCGCCACAGGATTCTTCCCGCAGCAAAGCATCTCTAGCCATCAAGTCTCCTATTTCCAGGAAATCAGCCAAACGTAAGGCTTTTTCAAGTTCGGTATTCTGGTCCTTACCTGAACCTGGGATGAAGACATTGCTCCAGAACTCTTTCTTGACACGCTTGATTTCAACGAGCGCTTTTTCAAGCTTTTCTTTGGTACGGCCCATGCCAACATATTCCCACATGATGTGACCGAGTTCCTTATGAATAGAGTCTACGGTTCGTTTACCCTGTATTTTCATCAGCCTGTCGATACGGTCGAGGACTGATTGCTCAGCTTCAGCAAATTCAGGCCTGTCGGTCGAGAAGCGAGGGGTCGTAATTTCATGGGACAAATAGTTCTGAATGGTGTACGGTAAAATGAAATAGCCATCAGCCAGCCCCTGCATCAATGCGGAAGCGCCCAAACGGTTGGCACCGTGATCGGAGAAATTGGCTTCACCGATACAGAAGCAACCAGGAATGGCGGTCTGCAGTTCGTAATCGACCCAAATACCACCCATCGTATAGTGAATGGCAGGATAAATTTTCATCGGGGTTTCATATGGATTTTCGTCTACAATCTTTTCATACATCTGGAAAAGGTTGCCATAACGGGCAGCAACAACATTCTTTCCTAAGCGCTTAATCGGTTCGGCAAAATCCAGATAAACAGCCAATCCGGAAGGAGCAACGCCGAAACCGGCATCGCAACGTTCCTTTGCAGCACGTGAAGCCACATCACGAGGAACAAGGTTACCGAAAGCAGGATAACGACGTTCCAGATAATAGTCACGGTTTTCTTCGGCAATATCGGTTGGTTTCAGCTTTCCGGCACGGATAGCTTCGGCATCTTCTTTGTTCTTAGGGCACCAGATACGTCCATCGTTACGGAGTGATTCAGACATCAAGGTCAACTTTGACTGATTTTCACCATGTACCGGAATACAGGTCGGGTGAATCTGAGCATAACAAGGATTGGCAAAATAAGCACCTTTTCTATAAATCTGCATGGCTGACGAACCATTCGAAGTCATGGCATTGGTAGAAAGGAAATAGGTATTCCCGTAGCCACCGGAGGCAATGACAACAGCATGAGCTGCAAAACGCTCAATCTTACCGCTGATCAGATTTCTAGCTATAATGCCACGTGCTTTCCCGTCAATGATGACCAGGTCTAGCATTTCATGTCTGGTAAACAGCTTCACAGAGCCCTTGTGAGCCTGACGGCTTAATGCAGAATAAGCACCTAGCAGCAGCTGCTGGCCTGTCTGACCTTTTGCATAGAACGTTCTCGATACCTGTGCACCGCCAAAAGAACGGTTTGCCAGGCTGCCGCCATATTCGCGAGCAAAAGGAACACCCTGTGCCACACATTGATCGATGATATTGTTTGACACTTCAGCCAACCGATAGACATTTGCTTCACGGGCACGGTAGTCTCCACCTTTGATTGTATCATAGAATAAGCGGTAAACAGAGTCTCCGTCATTCTGGTAGTTTTTTGCAGCATTGATTCCTCCCTGAGCAGCAATAGAGTGTGCCCGGCGTGGAGAATCCTGAATGCAGAAGTTTAATACGTTAAATCCTAGTTCGCCTAGTGTTGCAGCTGCAGAAGCTCCTGCCAATCCAGTGCCCACTACAATAATATCGAGATGGCGTTTGTTGGCCGGATTCACCAGTTTCTGGTGATTCTTGTATTCTGACCATTTCTCTGCCAATGGTCCGGCCGGGATCTTGGATTCAATTTTTGTTTCGTTAGTAGTAGCCATATTTAATAGTATTAGCCCAGTAGATTAGTGATCAGGAAGTAAACGGGAACTGACATGAACATCAGGATGACAATGGTTGCCCAAATATTTGAAATCATCTTGATACGAGGCAACCAGATGTGATTGCTGCCGCCCAATGTTTGAATGGCGCTCCAGATACCATGAGTCAGGTGAAACCAAATTGCAACTAACCATACCATATACAAAATGCAATAAACCGGCATCTGAAACAGTCCGGTTACAATTTCTGAGCCAGAAGCTTCAGGTTCACCGCCCATTAATTCAGGCAATTGCATTTTATACCAGAAATTAAAAAGATGAAGGGTCAAAAAACCGATAATAATGATACCAAGTATCAACATATTCTGTTTCTGCGAAGCCCATTCAACGCCAGGTGCATTGTTTGCAACGGCATAACGGTCATTTCCTCTGGCACGATAGTTCTGAAAAGACAGCCAAAAGGCGTAAATGATGTGGATCACAACCAAAACTGCCAGGCCAACTGTCCCAACAACGGCATACCAGTTTGCTCCAAGAAATTCACAGATCTTATCGTACGCTTCCGGAGAAATGACGATGAAAATGTTCATGATGCTGTGAAAGGTAAGGAACAAGACAAGGGCAATAC
>JAUZOU010000351.1 GCA_030706285.1 Bacteroidota bacterium | reverse complement strand
TGACATGATTGATAAACCAGGGAACGGCAACCGCCTTGAATACCAGTGTTTCCAGCATGATCAGAATCAGGTTCACCGGATTGAACTCGGTCAGGGTCAGATACGTCGTACCGAACAGGATAATGCCCTGAACCACCAATAGTTGCAGATATGTCACCAGCCGGTTGGCGATGCTCATATAGAGCAATGACATGGCCAAAATAATCAATAGGATATCTGTCATTGAATTATAGATTATAAAAAGTACCTGTCAGCAACAACATACCAAAAAAGATCAGCAGTGCCAGCGAACTCAATATGAAAATAAACTGAGGGTTATGCCCCATCCTGAACCGGGCAATAAACGATTCGATCAGACCGACGATGACGGCAAAGACCGCTTGTACGCCAAAAAATACCGGGATGGAAATTTCCGGAGGCAACTGGCCGATAAACAAATCGGCGATGAGGGCTCCATACATAGCAAACTTTAGAAACGTCGTATACGTGATCAATCCGAGATCGAAACCGCTGTTGTCCAAAATCATAACTTCATGTACCATCGTCAGTTCCAGGTGCGTTTTCGGATCGTCAAACGGCATACGGCTGTTTTCCAACATCGCGATCAACACGATAACTGCAGTCGCCAGCACCCCAAGTAAATAGGATATATCCGAACCAAAATGCAGCAGGCTGAAGATACCCTGAAACGATGTCTGCCCTGTCAACAAGGCAAAAGAACCCATCAGGATAAAGAAAGCCGGTTCCACGAGCATTGAAAACAACGCTTCCCGGCTGGCTCCCATCCCCTCAAAACTACTGCCCGTATCGAGTGCCCCTATAATGACCCAGAACTTACCAAATGCCAGCAGATACGCAAACAGGACAAAATCGCCATTGAATGAAATCAAACCCGGAAGGCTTCCATGCGGGATCGTCAGAATGGCCATCAACACCGAAGCCAGATAAGCCGTCGGAGCAATCCTGAAAATCGCGCTGGTCGTTTTGCTATAGACAGTCCCTTTTCTGAATAGTCTGAGCACATCTTTCAACGGCTGAAACAAACCAGGGCCTTTACGTCCCTGAGCCATGCTTTTGGTCCGGACAACGATACCCATAAAAAACAAGCTGGCTATTAGAATGAGGACCAAGCTGATCATATTACAACTGATTTAAAAATTGAACCATGGCGCCAATCTTATCGACGAGCACAGGCAAAAGAATGGCCAACCCGACAAAGATAACGCCGTATAATATATAGGCCTGAATACGGCCGTTTTGAAGGAAGGCGAAGGCATCCAGTACCTTTCTAATCAAGTTCAATGGTTTGTCTATCAGCCATTTCTCAAGCTTGTCAGCCGGATGTGTCACTTGATTGACCGTCTCCGGGAAAATGCCGGTGGCTTCCTGTTTCTGTTTGCGGATAAGCAATATAGGTTCAGCCAGTTTCCGGTACGTGCGGATAAAGGAAGAAGCGGTATATTGCATCTTACCGGCATCACCCACATAACCGCACCCCCAGGTATCGTTTACCTCACGTGGCCGGTGCACCGTAACCAAATGCCTGATGCCATACAGCAACGCCGTCAGGGCAATAAAACCAAGCGAGTACAGACCGACGGATGTCAGCGTTTCCAGCACAGCTGAAAGCATGTCATAAGAATCGCTATCGAATGTTGGGTAATACAGCTGAATGGCCTTGAGCAGCCACGGAGCCAATAACATAGGCAACACACCGATGAAAACAATCATGAAACCAGCCACATAAATCGGAATAACGCTCAGTGGCTTTTCCGGCTGAATATCAGGCAGTACCGATCTCGGAGTACCAAGGAATATGATACCAAACGCCTTAGTAAAACAAATCAAAGCCAATCCGCCAATCAACACCAATCCGATGATGGAAAATAAGATAAACAAGGTCGGAACAACCTGCCCCGAGTATAAGCCTTCGAATAAACCATTGTAAATAAAGAATTCGGAGACAAAACCGTTAAAGGGAGGTAAGCCGCATATGGCAAGCGCAGCCAGTAAAAACAGCCAGGCAGTCTGTGGCATTTTCCTGATCAATCCGCCCAGTTTCTCAATGTCCATCGTATGGGTCGCCTGATAAACATTACCGGCACAGTAAAACAGCACCGACTTGAACAGCGAATGGTTCAGTGTATGCAACAGCGCTCCGCCAAAGCCACAGATCATCAGCATTTCATTGTGGTAGCCAAGGCCAAGACAGCCCAATCCAATTCCGATGCCGATAATGCCAATGTTCTCTATGCTATGATAGGCCAGCAGTTTCTTGAGGTTGTGCTGCACGATGGCCAGCATCACGCCATACAGACCGGTAACCACCGAAATGAACAAGATAAAATAGCCGACAGTCATCATGTCTGTCCTGATCAGTAATATTGTTCGTAAAATACCATAAATACCGATCTTGATAATAACACCCGACATGATGCCTGACACGTGGGCCGGTGCTGCCGGATGAGCCAGAGGCAACCACGTATGAAACGGGACAAAACCCGCCTTGATGGCAAAGCCGATGAAAAAGCACAGAAACAAGCCGATTCCGGTTATAGCCGGCTGGGAAGCTGTAAAGGCTGTGATTGCCTGAAAATCGAACGAACCGGTCTTGATTCTTACCCACATGAATGCAACCGTCAGAAACAGAATGGATATGTGGGACTGAACCAGAAAATTCAACCCGGCTTTCAGCGTCTCCTTTTTTTCATGTTCAAAAATGATGATGAGAAACGAGCTCAATGCCATGATTTCCCAGATCACCAGAAAAACAAACCCGTTTTGGAGCACACAAAGGTCAACCATCGACGTATAGGCCATCAGCAAGGCGACAGCATGCATCGTCAGGTTACTGGTCTGTTCCTTGTATTTTTTCAGATAATGGAAGCCATACCACACACCCGTTAAAAATGTAAAACTGATGAGCAGGATAAACCACGCCGACAGTTCATCGACGCGCACCTGAATGAAGCCTGAAACCCATGATCCAGGGTAGCTGAATACGATCTTTCCATACTGGAACACAACCATGGCTGTCACAAATGCCAGCACGGCCTGAGCCGTCATGACGCCAAGTGTCAGTAACCACCGCCCCCTTACCTTGAAGAAAGGGAAACTCAGCAATGCTGCAATCGATAACAGATTAAACAAATCAATCAAATAATGCTCCATATCTTCTTATCTACAGCTAGCCAGCACTGGAAATAATGCATCAGAAAAAATACCTTTACGTATGCATTAAGCGCCTAATACACTAATAATCAGTAAGTAAAACAAATCATCAATACAATCCGAAGGCAAAAGTAGTAAAAATATGTTAAAAACAGGCTATCGAATCCTGAGGAATGTTGCCGGAAAGACCGGATCACGAAAAAACGGTTTGAAACAAATGAGTGGTTGTATAAACCATTCCACCGTTCATAACAGACAGCAGGGTCGTTATGTTCGCACCTCGACAATCAGCCTCAAACCAGTTGTTGATTCTAATAAATAAAATGACCATTTTTGTATAAGAAACAACATCCCGGCCATTAACAACTTCCGCGAATCCGGTTATCCGTCAAAGCGGGCCATACCATGAAAACAACCGACTACCTGTTCGAAACCAGGCGCGCAGC
>JAUZOU010000350.1 GCA_030706285.1 Bacteroidota bacterium | reverse complement strand
CTTCCATCAGCTCTCTCCTCGTCGACAATGTCGCCCTCGCCGGTAAGGCTCGTACCCATACACAGAAGATCGGTTTCACCAACAAGTCTGCCGGTGTCGAGTACTTTACCTATGATCTGACCGGGGCCTATGCACCACTCGGCCCAGGCATGAGTCCTGTTACGTCCATCGGTGAGATCGTTTCCGACGAACAGAAAATTACCGGATTTGTATCAGACAATTATCTGTACCTGAAAAACGTGCCTGCCAAGTCAGACGTTTCTATCTACAATGCACTGGGAGTGCTTGTTACAAGAATATCCGATTATGAAAACAATGCAGGCATCGCACTGGAAGATCGCGGTCTCTACCTTGCCGTGATTAAATCGGGATCTAAAAAACAATCATTGAAAATCATGCATTAATAGTTGATCCTCAACCGGACAATTCTGCACAATCAGCAGAATTGTCCGGTTTCATTCATTATTTAAAGCCTCTTATCTTTTCAAACTATATCTTTACAGTACCAATTCTTTATTTCAGATGAGACGATTCATTGCCACCTTCACTATTATTCTGATAGGCTGTCTATCAGCAGAAACACATGCCAGTACATCCATCAAACCAGGAGTGACCTGGAATGATACCAGCGGTAAACAAATCAATGCCCACGGTGGATGTGTCATCTATTCTAACGGTAATTATTACTGGTTTGGCGAGGATCGAACGGGCTCCACATCGAATGGTATCAGCTGCTACAGATCAACAGACCTGTACAACTGGACGAAACTTGGTATTGCCTTTGCCCCTTCCGGCACTCAACGGGAAGACCTGAATGACTTTGCCCCGGGCCGGCTGGTCGAACGGCCCAAAGTCATCTACAACGACAGCACCAAAAAATGGGTCATGTACGGACACTGGGAAAACGGAACCGATTATGGCGAAGCCAGGGTCTGCGTTGCTACCAGTAACAAAATCGAAGGTCCCTATACATTCTACAAAACATTCCGTCCGAATGGGCATGACTCCCGGGACCAAACCATTTTTAAGGATACGGATAATAAAGCCTATCATTTCTGTTCGACCGACATGAATTCCAATATGAACCTCTGCCTGCTCCGTGGTGATTACCTGGAACCCACTCCAACAGAAACAAAAATATTGAAGTCCATGTCGTACGAAGCACCCGCCATTTTTAAAGTCGGCGACATTTACCACGGATTGTTTTCCGGTTGTACCGGATGGAATCCGAATCCTGGAAGAACAGCCTACTCGACCGACATTCTGGGAACATGGACTGTCGGTGAAAACTTTGCCGTCGATAACCTGAGAGACATTGCCTATAATTCCCAAAGCACCTATGTATTTAAGGTTAACGGAAAAGACGGTGCCTATGTCTATATGGGAGACCGGTGGAATTCCAGCAATGTCGGAGCCTCACAGGTTGTCTGGTTACCGCTCAGCATGCGCTCCGGCTATCCTTCAGTCCGTTGGATGGACAGCTGGGATCTGTCCGTTTTCGATAACATGTACCGGTATAAACGAGCCAAACAACTCGTAGCCGGAAACAGTTATTCGTTACTGGAAAAATTTTCGAACCGGCTGGTATCAAAACCGGCAAACGGATTTACGCTGCAAGACGACGACGACACACTGAACCTGAGCTTCACACTCCTTGCAACCGACAACCCCTATATCTACAAACTAAAAGACACTAAAACCGGCAATTTCCTGGAATCCTCGTTTGGAACGCTCCGGCTGACTGCCGAAAATTCAGCCGAATCACAAAAATGGCGCTTCGACCTTAAACAGGATGGCTATTACAACATCGTCAATGTCAGCGACAGCAAATGCCTCACCACCTCAGGATCGGGTACCGAAGCCGGGACGTTCCTTTACCTGGCAAAAGTGACTACGTCGTTGCATCAGTATTTTGCCATGTATTTCGATTCAAAAAAGTACACATACGAAGAGGCCGATCTTTTTTCAGTTTCCTACATCACCAACAACCTGAAACTCATGGAAGAGCAGGCAAATTATACGACACTGCCCGAAATAACCGGCGAAACGGACTTCAACCTCATACCAGCTCAGAATAACGGACAATTTTCTGTGTATCTGGCAAAAGACAACAAAAATAGTCCGGTTTTGATCGAGCTGGTGAATGCTATCAGTGGAAAAATATGTTATTCACAACAGGTCGAATCCGGCAGTCCTTCCCTATCCTTCAATCTTCAAGGTCTGTTGCAACAAGGAATCTACTTACTCAAGGCACGAACCGGTCAGAAAATTTATGTCAAAAAAATGATCGTCGTAAGATAAATGTACTACTTTCGCACAATTACATTCATTTAAATTTATGGGATGGATGAAGCCAATACAAGGTGAAAAACACATCAAACTGATCAACGGGACGGGCACAGGTCTATTTATCCTTTCCGTCCTTTATTATACGGTTATCCAGAACGCCAGATTCCTGTACCGGATACAGGATCTGGATCTGTTTGTCTTTAGCCGTCAGTATTTAACCGACTCCATCGATAAGATCGGCGGTGTCTCTGTTTATATCGGATCGTTCCTGACCCAATTTTTCTATCATCCTTGGTTAGGCTCTTTGATCTATCTAGCCCTGCTTCTGCTGGTCAGTTTGCTGACCTCAAAAGCGTTTAACCTCACCGGCAGGAAACTACCTCTTTCATTCATCCCGGCACTGGCCCTCCTGCTCTCTATGACAGAGTTGGGCTATCTGATTTACATCCTGAAACTGGATGGTTTTGTCTATGTCAGCATCCTGGGTGTGATGTATATTCTAGGAGGGATGTTGCTGGTCAGAAAAATGAAAACCATTCTGAGCCAAACCTCCGGTGTCTTTCTATACCTGCTGATCGGTTACCCTGTTTGTGGTGCCTATGCCTTGTTTGGAGGGTTACTGATCGTACTCCATTTTCTGAAACAAGCGCTTTCAACCCATACCTACCGCCTATCCATACCGGCCATTGTCGGATTGGTTGGTCTGTTCCTTTTTCCCTATGTCTATTACCGGCTGTTTTTCCACGAAACGTACCTGGCCAACCTGTTCTTCACCAATCTGCCAAACTTTTTGACAACCGGTGCAGAAAGAGTACTATGGGTACCTTACCTCGTGATTGCTGCCTTTTTCCTGGTCGCCGTCTTATTGAACCATCAACCGAAAACATCCAAACATACGTCCCTGTTTGCCTGTATAGTCCCAGGCACTCTTTTTCTGGCAGGTCTGGCCATGGTCATCGGTTTGTCCTTCCATGATAAAAACTTCACGACAGAACTGGCCATGCTCAATGCCTCGGAAAACGGCGAATGGAACAACGTTCTGCGACTTGCCAAAAAGCAACAGGACGAGCCAACCCGGCTGATTGTCATGCACACCAACCTGGCCTTGTATAAACTGGGATTGGCCGGAGACAATCTGTTCAAATACCGGGACGGCAACAAGGCGATGAAATCTCCCCGGGAAATTCTTCCGATGCGGTTGGCCGGGACATTCTTCTATTATCAGTACGGGAAACCGAATTACTGTTACAGGTGGTGTATGGAAGACATGGTGGAATATGGGATGAATGCCAGTGTCCTGAGATATTTCGTTCTCTCCTGCATCATGAACG
>JAUZOU010000035.1 GCA_030706285.1 Bacteroidota bacterium | reverse complement strand
TTCAACCCATTGGCATCAGTATGAGCCGTCCAGTCCGTACTCTTGGCTTCCAGGTTAATGACTTTCCAGAGCACATCCGGTTCATCTTTCACCTCTTTTGTACAGGAACAGCATATAGCGACAACGGCCATCAAAAGAAACAACTTCTTCATAGATTTAACAGTTAAGGTTTCTGATCTAAGCTACTCGACGAAGATAGTTATTTCATTGGAAATTTAGACTTTTTTACCCGGTGCTTTGAAAAACAGTGTTATTCAACTGCCATTGAGGCCCCGAATAATTTATCCAGTCAACTGGGAGGCTTGTCTGATTTAAAAAATCAGTTTTTCTGAACCGTACTGTGAAGCGTTGTCCCGGTCAGTTTGATCTGATAAGGCCACTGCTCGTCGTTGCCAGTATAGTCATCCCAACTATGCTCCCAGTGTTCCGTAGGAGCACCTGTTACGACTACCCATAAATAGGCCGTATTTTCCGGTACGGTAAATTTCGCCTGTCCTTCAACAGCCGAATGCACCTCGCCGTAAATCCGTTTATTGTCAGCTGTTTCAGCCAGAAAACCGTAACGCCAGCCAGCCTCATCCACCTTGACAGACCTGTAACCTGTAGCACCGGCAATGCCCTTAAAATCCAGCGTAACCGTTGTGCCCGCTGCAGGCACCTCCAATCTGATGCCATTGTAACCGTAATTTTGCGGGCAACGGCTTTCTGCAATCCTATACCAGCCATCACCTATTGAGGTAAAGGCGCTGGTTTGAAGATTGGCATAGTTCTTTGAAACCTCCCTGATCCGGTCCATATCCCAGGTAATAAACCGGCAGCTGGCATCAAACATCTCATCGTTAAACGTTTTCTGGTCGATGCCGGTGATCCGTTTGTACGTCATGACAGGGTCTTCCCCTTTTAAGGCTTGACGCCAGATCTTTCCGATGATGTCGATGCCATGCTTGTTGGCCCAGTATTCCAGCACAAACGGCGCACAATACCGGTTGTCTTCATGCAGGAAGGCTTTATGGGAATTGAGCATAAACGTATTCAGGTGGTAGTTTTCGAAGGTGATCCAATTGGGATAAAATTGCCAGAGCATAAACTGGGATGTCATTTCAAAAATCGCCTGTCCTTTACTGCCAGCCGGGCTGGTACTGAAGCCCCAGGCGCCGTCGACAGCCACCATATACTGAAAGGCATGACCCATCTCATGGGCCATTGCCGCAA
This sequence comes from Bacteroidota bacterium, assembly GCA_030706285.1. GTDB lineage: Bacteria > Bacteroidota > Bacteroidia > Bacteroidales > UBA1402 > UBA8389. Next base: position 13,126 of record JAUZOU010000035.1, on the reverse strand, counting down.
ATGGCTTTGTCTGCACCCGGCCCGGCGAAAGCCACATCACCCCGACTTTGTTGTCTGCTCCACCACCATAAACGGTCCCATCTTCGTTATAATAACAATAAAGCACCATCCGGTATTTATCTGTCAATGAATTCCCTTTTTCGACAAATTTCAATTTGTCCCGGTAAAAGGCATACATCTTTTCACTTTCATCCAGCAAATCACCTAACGGAAAGCGAAATTTCGTATTGCTTGTTGTGGCAGGACTGATGCCAAACCCGGTTTCCCAAAAAGCGACAAAATCGGCTGTTTCTTTCATCCGGTAGATATTGAACTGGCTGGTCTTGCTCTGATAATCGTTCGTATAGTCCACATTCCAGACATCTTTTGGGAAATACGTTTCCTTCGGCGTTTCAACCGGTACCTCCGTGGAGTCTGTATTTTTTGAGGTATCTGTAGCCGGATTTCCGGATTCTCCGCAACTGGCACATGGCACCAACAAGATCATTGAACCGATAAGAAAGAACAATCTGATTTTTTTCATAGCAAGGGGGTCATTCGAATTTAGCATTGATAACGAGGATGAGAGCTTGAGTCGGCAATCGTTTCTCAAGCTCTCATCTTTTTAACAAACAATTAGTTACTCATAAGGCAAGGCGTCCAGTTTGGGAGCCTTTCTCAGCTCTGATCGTGGAACAGGCATCCAATAATTTTTCGGAGCATAGAATGTACGGGTCTCGACAGGTTCAGGTTTCACCTCATACGTTTTGCTGCCATCCTTGAACAATTTGATATCCATCCCTTCAAGCGGAATTTTATAGATGTCTTCAGCCTGTTTCCACCGGCGGATATCAAACCAGCGTTGCTCCTCGAAAACCAACTCGATTTCACGTTCGTATTCATATTCCTTACGAAGGTTAACGCCCTTGGCTTTAGGCATCAACGCCCGTTCACGCACCAGATTGATGTACTTCAGCGCCTCATCCGTAAAGCCCAGTTCCATTTGGCATTCAGCATAGTTCAGGTAAACTTCGGCCAACCGCATGAAAATCCACGGAGTGGTATTGGCGGTCGTTCCGTAAGCATCCCATTTCGGATTCAGGAACTTTTTCATGCCAAATCCGGTTTGGGTGGAATTCCACCATGCCGGGCCTTCACGACTGTCCTTTCCAGGGTTGACACCTGATTCTCCGGCAACAAAAAACTCTACCTGACGGTGATCGTCGCCGTATCCCCATTCGTCGCCATCAAGGAAAACCGTCGCATAGAGACGCAGGTCCCTGTTTGCCCATGGATATACATTGGAAGCGCCCGGAACATAATCCGTGCCGTCACTCATCTGGAATTTGTTGACCAGATTGTTGGTCGGCTGCAGGGTGCCCCATCCGCCAAAGCCATTTCCGGTGCCGCTTGGCGCCTGATGCAGGAACACATTGTTTGATCCCGCTACCCATTTTGTGTCATACATTTTTTCAAAGATGATTTCAGGGTTTTTGGAATTCAGGAAAAGGGCGGCATAGTCATCGGCATTGCTGACAGAAGGCAACGAATAATAATTGAGATCGATGACAGCTTTGTTTGCCTCAGAGGCTCTCTCCCATTTTGCTTTGGTCGGATAATGGTCGTCACACAGCGGACTGGCATCAAACAACAAGGTTCGTCCTTTCAGTGTCAACGCAGCCCCTTGGGTCGCCCTGCCAAAATCGCTGGCATCGCTGTATTCTAAGGGCAACAAAGCGGCAGCTGAATCACAATCGGTAACAATAAAATTGGCCACATCATCCAGCGACGCACGGGTTTCATTGTATTCCTTCGTATCCAGCGCATACACTTTGGTAATGATCGGAATACGGCCATAAAAGAAGAACAACTGGTTGTAAAAATAGGCCCGCAAAAAATAGCCCTGGCCTCTCAGTTCATTTCTCCATTCGATGTCTTCGCTGGTTGGCGCAGGCACCGAATTGATGTGCTGAAGAAACAGATTGACTTCCTTGATGCAGCCATAGTAATAGTCCCAAGGATTCCACATGTCCTGTTCCCATCCGAAACTGGAATTGTCGGGAGAAAGATAGCCCTGGCGAACGTTTTCCGTTCCGTAGGTATGCATTTGGTAAATATCTTCCGAGAAGCTATCAAATCTGGAGCCTTTTTCGGCCCCGGCCTTGATTCTTGAATAGCAAGAGTTCAGATAGGATTCCGACAGAGCCAGGTCGCCCCACACGGCGGCATCGGTAAACGAATCGACCGGATCAACATCGAGTATATCGCTGCAAGAAGTTATGGTGACACTTAACAAGACTGCCAATCCATAGATGATATATTTTTTCATATCTATATGATTTTTTCGTGGGTGATGATCAGAAAGAAATGCTTAACCCTGCCGTTAACGTCCGTTGCAACGGATAAGCTGTGATACCGTTTGCCTGATAGTTGACTGCGTTCACTGAAATTTCAGGATCGAAGATTTTTATCTTGTCCAGCGTAAACAGGTTGTTTCCGTTGACATAGAACCGCACATTGTCCACACCGGCTTTCCAGGTAAAATCTTTCGGCAATGTATAGCCCAGTTCGAGCGATTTCAGACGAACGAAGGAGGCATCGCGCAGCCACCAGGTAGAAGACCGGCCATTGAAATCGTCGCCATAGGTTTGCTTGATAAAGGCTCTCGGCCAGCGGGCTTTGGCATTTTGTTCAGCGGTATTGGTCTCCACCCATCTGCCCTCATAAAAATCGGTCATCATGTTCATGGTCGGCTGAACCAGGATCTTGGTCTTTGCCTGTCCCTGGAAGAAGATATTCAGGTCGAGTCCCTTCCAGCTGCCATTCAACGTCAATCCGTAGATCACCTTCGGCGTCGCCGATTCATTGACACGAACAGCGTCATCATACGTAATGGCACCATCATCGTTGACATCCCTGTAAATCAAATCACCCGGTTTGGCCCCTGCAATATGAACCGAATTGGCCACTTCTTCTTCTGTCTGGTAAATGCCCAGTGCATCGTACAATACCAATGCATCGATCGGATGACCGGTTCCTCGTTGCCAGGTCGGAGTGGTAGCTGCCTCATCAATATAGATCATCTTGTTTTGCGCAAACGTGTAATTGCCGGTCACATTCCATTTGAAATCCCCGTAACTGCCTTTATAGCCTGCAACAAGCTCTATGCCGCTGTTGTCAACTTTACCGATGTTTTCAGCCGGTAAGACCAATCCGGTATAAGCCGGGATGGAGGCATTTCTGGTAAGCAGAATGTCGCGGCGTTTTGAGTTGAAATAATCGAATTCCAGATCGAACTTTCCGTCCAGGAATTGAGAAGTAACCCCGATATTGAATGTTTTGGCCGTTTCCCAGGTCACATTCGGGTTTGCCGTCAGCACTTCATACAACCCTTTCTGAACGGCTTCTCCAAACAGGACGCCTCCGGCCTGATGATCCGCACCGTCGCCTGAAGAAATAAATCCGTACCGTGACAGAAATTGGAAGGCACTGATGTTGTCATTCCCCATCATACCCCAGGAACTTTTCAGTTTCAGGAAGTTGACCACCGGTTTGACAGGTTCGAAGAAAGGTTCTTCAGAAATTACCCAGCCACCGGAAAATCCGGGAAACAATCCCCAACGTTTCTCTTTCGGGAAATTCATGGAACCATCATACCGCATGGTCATTTCGGCTAGGTATTTGTTTTTATAATTATAGTTTATACGGCCAAAATAGTTCTGGCGGGAGCTGACATCGCCATAACCGCCGTTACTCATATCTTCGGGATTGTCACTTCCGGCAAAGATTTGCATGATGGCTGTCGAAAGGTAGTTCGTCCTGTAGGCTGACACATTGTTGTAGTTATACTTGTATTGCTCATAAGCAATGAAAGCATCCACATTGTGGTCGCCGAACTTTCGCTGATAGCCCAACCTGGCATTCAGAGTAATTCTGTCCGAGTTATCGGCCCAGGAAGTCATGGAGATGGCACCGGTTGCCGAGCGCTGATTGACGTACTGATCCGTTACGGCATCGTATTGATACAAGTTGTAAGGATGGTTGATGGTCTTTCCATTGTCAAACGAATAGTCCAAGGCAGCGTAGCCTTCTGCGTAAAGACCTTTGGTGATCAGATTCAAGTCTGCATGCAGCGTTGGCTTCAGGTTGATAATGTTATAGGTCTTTGTGTCCGTTCCAGGGAGATCGGTCACCATAACGGCCGCGTTGTTGGTGATTCCGTCATAACCGACACGCATCAGCCCATTCGGATAATACGGAGCAGCCATCGGATTGGTAGTCAAAAAATATCCAAACAAATAATCGGTCGAATAAACCCCTCTTTTACGTACCTCCTGCCTGCCAAGCATGTCCATGCTGAAGCGGATGTCTTTTGTCAGATGGGCATCGACATTGGTTGTAAACTGATATTGGCCATAATTCTGGGCGCTGTTTTTGTAAATGGCATCCTGCCACAGGTATTGAAAGGAGGAATAGAAGGATAATTTATCACTACCACCGCTGACGGACAAGCTATGTTGTGTTTTGCCGGCCCAGTCTTTTGCAACCACATCCCACCAATTCGTATTGGCATAATTGATCGGATCAGACCCGTCCAGCAGTTTTTTCAAGGCGTCCTCGGTATACGTCAACGAAAGGCCGTGACGGCTATCGTATTCGTTCACATACGTCGCATACTGGTATGAATTCAACATGTCAGGCACACGCGTCGGTTGTGAAATCGCATAATTCCCGTTGTAATTAACCTTGATTTGCCCTTCCTTGCCACGCTTGGTTGTTACCAGAATCACACCGTTGGCAGCCCGTGCACCATAAATCGCTGCCGAAGCATCCTTCAGAACGGAAATAGACTCGATATCTTCCGGGTTTAGCCGAGCAAAATCCCGTTCGGCAATGCCATTGACAATAATCAGCGGAGCCGTGCTTCCAGTGGTGCCTTTACCGCGAATCAGGATATTGGCATCATCTTCACCAGGTTCACCGGAACGGACATTGGCAATGACACCAGCCGTCTTTCCGGCAAGGCTGTTTGTCAGGTTGACAGCGGCCACTTTCTTGATATCTTCACCGCTGATTTGAGAAACCGATCCTGTCAGTGTCGCCTTTTTCTGCGAACCATATCCTACGACAATGACTTCGTCCAGCCCCGTCTGATTTTCGGACATCCTGACGTCAAACACTCGCTTTGTCCCGACCACTACTTTATAGGTAACATATCCGACATAACTGAATTTCAGCGTCGCATTGTTCGATGATAAGGGAAGGGCAAATTTACCGTTGGCATCCGTAATGGTCCCATTGTTGGTTCCTTCTTCCATGATATTGACTCCAATCAAGACGTCTCCATTGACGTCTTTTACCACACCTTTAACAGAAGCCCCCTTCTGATGGATCTCATTTTCTCCGTTCACCGCTGCCGAAATAGTTGCCGGCGAAACGATCAGGAGTGACATGCCTATGAATAATGCGTAAACCAAGTCCTTACGAACTATTCGGCTAACTGTTGCTATTGCTGTCATGTTCTTTCTTTTTAGTTGATTCTGGAAAATCATTTACGTGTAAACGAATAGGTTTCTTTATAGGTCGCATTAAACCAACTTTCAAACAGGTTACAATCGATATAGACTTCACCTGTCACGGTATTGAAATAAGAGTTGTTCTCCGTCACTTTGTTGGTTCCACCAGTTTCGGTCAGCAATTCGAGGAAGGTGAAGATTTCGATTTTTTTGCAATTTGCTTTACCAGGCATATCCTCATTGGTCACAGAAAAGAGCACGGCATACCAATCGTCATCTCCTCCGAATCCATACTGAGCCTTCGCTATGGCAGCATCCCAGCCAGCTTCTCCCGCCCGCTGGCAAGCCGATGCTTCCCAGATCGTATTTTTGATGTTGCGCGTCCGTTGGTTGACGATAACCTGCAGGTTGTATTCTCCGGCAAGCGTTTTGGTCACATCGAGGTAGATGACGTCAGATCCTGAAACACTACCCAGTTCCAGATCGCTCTTTTGAAGCACAAGCGGTACCAAGTAATGTTTTTTGTCAGCAAGCGTCAGACTGGATGTATTGATCCGGTAAGAAACAGCGCCTTCCTTTTGTCCTTTTGCAATCTTGCTGTTGGTCATTTCAACCGATCCTTGCGGCAGCGTGAGGTAATCCGTCCCGTTCCGGCTGTTAAAACCGGCAATCAAGGAAGGATCGTATTTGAAATTGATCGTCAGGTCTTTGCCGATGATCACATTGGATGTTACCCCCACAGAACCGGTTAATGTCGATAGGCTGGTATAGGCGGCCACGGCTTTGGTCGTGCTGGCATTTGTCACGGTCACCTTAAGATCGGCCACTGTGACCGTGTAATAAACAGGCTCTGTCTGGTCGATCACATAATCCGGATCTGAGGATTTCAACCGGCAGGGCAACAGGTATCTGACTCCTTCTGACAAACCGGTTCCATTGATTTCCCCTTTGATCACCACATGCCCGCTCTCGTTCAACGAAGCTCCTCCAAAGCTATAATTGGCATCCGGCAACAACGTATAGTCAGTACTGTTCACCAATAATGGCGCTTCTTTGTCAACTACGGCGGAAATGGCGGTTTCATCGATGCCTGAAAAATTCATCGCACCTTCAAGTGTCACCTGTTCCTTTGAATCACTGCCCTTGGCAAAAAACAGGTCAATGGCAGCGGAGGGGATGACTGTCGAAATAGTAGAAGGCAGCATATTGACATGGAGCAGCACCAGGTTTTTGCTTTCATCGATGTCCACGCCTGTTTTCTGATCTGTCACCGCCTTAATGGGCACAACATAGTCAGAAGCCGCTTCAACTGAACCGGCAAACTCATAAATAGCTTTTGAATTGAAGATCACATTGAAATCGGCATTTTTGGATTTCACCCCAAAATGGACCGATGACGGCATCGTATAATACTGAGCCGGCAGGAGCTTATACGCCGTATTGTTCTCCTGATTGTACTTCGCCAGAGCAGCCTCGTCAATAACAAGTGACATGGTCAGTTCTCTGGAAATGCCATAGACCCGGTTGTAAATCATCTGATAGACATCCGAATCATTTTGCGATATGATGGATGCATTTGTAAATCCTGATTTTGAAAATCCCGGATTAATCCCGATCAGCGGAATCGGGTTCATCAGATCTCCACTGCAGGCGCTCATCAAGAGAGCAAGTAACACGAAGAAATAGTGTGTTTTGTTCTTCATAGTCAATTAGATTTAAAATTAGTTTGTACGCCATTACCAAACGGCACGCTGCCGCGGTATCAGAAAGGCTCCGATTTAAGGTGATACAAATGATCAAAAAAGGCAGACCAAGGATAGTCAGATATGTTTAAAAAACTAGCATGAATGTACAAATCGAAAAAATCCATACATCCGTACTGATTTCATATATAGCTGTCAATCAATGCAATATAATTAAATAACACTACAGATTGAAATACTCTCTTGGCGATTTGCCATAATGTTCTTTAAATCGTCTGGTAAAATAGGTGGGACTGGAAAAGCCGGTTTCATATGCGGCTTCGGAAATGTTGCAACGCCCGCTGGAGATCAGTTTCACGGCTTCGCGCAACCGGACAGACCGGATAAATTCTGTGGTCGAATAGCCGACCAGGCTTTTCAATTTCAGGTGCAACAACGAACGGCTCATCCCCATATGTTTGACAACGAATGTCACATCCAGGGAAGGATCGCTAATGTTGTTCTTAATCAGAGCGGTCATCTCCTCCATGAACACTTTGTCCGATTCGGTATGGGTCACTTCGCTGACATCAACAAAAATATCGTCTTTAAATCGGTTGATGAGCATCTCCCTGGTATGAAGGATATTTTCAATATTTTTTTTCAGCATATCCGGATAAAAAGGCTTTTCAAGATAGCTATCGGCTCCGGTATCCAACCCGCTCATTTTGTTTTCAATGCCATGCTTGGCTGTCAGCAAAATGACAGGGATATGCGACATCGTTCTGTCGGATTTGACGTTCCGTGTCAGTTCAAGCCCATCCATTTCAGGCATCATGACATCGCTAATAATGATGTCCGGCATTTGCAGCTTGATCTTTTCCAACGCCATAACCCCATTTCTGGCCGTAAACACCTGATATTTTTCATCCAGCGATTCCTTGATAAATTCGAGTAGCTCCATATTGTCTTCAACGACCAAGATCTTGGCTTCGTGACTTAAGCCATCCGCATCCTTGATTTCCGGTGCTTCCTCCGGCTCGGTATCAAAGGCAAGTGCGGCATGTAGAGGAATGAAACTGTGTGATTCACCGGCCAGTTCCTCTGCTGTGTAATCGGATTTTGTAACAGGTAACGTCACCGTAAATGTCGACCCTTGTCCATAGATACTTTCTACCGTAATTTCCCCACGATGCAAACTGACAAGACTTTTTAAATACGCCAGGCCTATGCCTGATCCGACATTGCTGGCCTCTTCCTCATCGATTTTGAAAAAACAGTCAAAAATCTTATCCAGATATTCCGGTTTGATCCCTATCCCAGTATCGACTACGGTGATTTTCAGATTGTATTTCAGACTCTGCCGGTGTTTTTCCCTCACAACGGTTTCCAGCTTCAATTCGACCCTTCCTCCTTCATTGGTATATTTGAATGCATTTGAAAGCAAGTTGAAGACGATTTTGTCAAGTTTGTTGATGTCAAACCAGACAGGGATATCCGGTTGTGAAACCGATACAGTAAAGTCTATCTTGTTATGCCTGGCCGAATCTTCGAACGATTCCCTGATTTCGTCCGTAAAGGTTTTCAGATCATAGGTCGCCACCTGAAGACATTCCTTGCCTTTTTCAATTTTCCGGAATTCAAGCAGTTCATTGATCAGCTGATACAGCCGCCTGGCATTCTTTTGGATTCCCTGCAGGCTCCGTCTTACGGCAGGACTCTGCTTCTCTTCTTCCAGAATTCTATTTAACGGCCCGATGATTAGCGTAAGCGGCGTTTTCAGTTCATGAGAGATGTTGGTATAAAATTCGAGTTTTGCCTGATGGATCTCATCGGCGTGTTCCTTTTCCCTACGCTCAATTTCGACCATTGATTTCGATTTTTCCAGCCGCTTTCCGACCCAATAAATCGTAGCCACAATCGCAACAACCAGCATCACATAAAGCATGAACGCCCAGATGGATCTCCAGAACGGAGGCCTGATCACAATTTCGAGTATCCGTTCATTAGCAGGGTTGAAGATATTTCCTTCTGACGCCTTGACATGAAAATAGTAGGTTCCGGGACTTAAATTCGTATAGGTCGCAAAATTTCTATTTCCTACGTAATTCCACGCATTCTCAAAGTTTTCAAGGTAGTAGGCGTACTGGCAATTGCCCCCCAACGTATAGCAAAGGGCTGAGAACTCAATGGTGAAGACATTCTGATGATACTCCAGCACCAGCTTATCAATCCTGTTGATGGATTTTTTTAATGGAGATTTATCTCCTGGCTTCACCGGCTTATTGAAAAGCTGTAATCCTGTAAAATTGACCCTCAGTTTCTTTAACCGGTCAGGATTGTCTGCTTCGTTAAATGACAGCATCCCGTTATTGCCTCCAAAATAGACGTTCCCGCGACTGTCTTTAAAGGACGCCCTAAAATTGAACAAGTTGAACGGGATCCCGGAATTGCTGTCATACAGGGTTAATAGTTTCTTTTCGGGGTTGATCCTCACCAATCCCTTATCAGTACTGACCCAGAACCAACCATTTTTGACTTCTTGGATACTGAATATCCAAGTGGCAGGGAAACCGTTTTTCTTGCTGTAAATGGACACGCGATCCGATTTTTCATCGTAACAGGCCAGGCCATCGTAACAATCACCCATCCATATCCTCCCTTTTGAATCTGCTTTGACAAAGTTGATGTCATTAAATTCAGGGATCCGGTCAAATCTGGAAAAGACCTTCTTTTTCGTGTCGTAATCATACACATGTTGTCTTGACGAAAACCAGATCTTGTTTTTCGACTTACACATGCTTTCAAATTGCACGCCACCAACCTGATTGTACATAAAACGGCTGAATTTCCTTGTCTTTTCGTCATACACCGACAAGCCACCCGAAGTGGCAATAAAAACGGAATCTCCTGCTCCCAGGAACGAATAGATATTGTCGGAAAGAAGCTCCGGCTGTGTCGCACTGGTCACATAACTATATTTACCAGTCGAAACGTTCAGGATGTTGATGCCGCCTGTATAAGTGGCTATCCACAAACTATTGTCCGTCAAAAAGAAAAGATCATGGACATTGTTGTAGCTCAGCCCGTTCGAACCGGCATTACTCGAATACCGTGAAATAATACCGGTCGTCTTGTCCAGCTTGTTCACCCCAAGATCTTCCAGCCCAATCCAGATGTTGCCTTTGCTGTCCTCCTTCAGGCAACTGACCACATTTCCGCCTAGTTGCCTGTTGCTGCCGCCGGCCTGCCAGAATTTGAAAAACCGTTTCTCTGCACTCCAGAAATTCACGCCTCCGAAATAAGTCCCCAACCACACATTTCCGTCTCTGTCACAAAAAGCGTCATAAATCGGATCGGCATTCAGCCCAGATGGATTGGTCATATCATAGCGGCTGAAGGAAAACGTTCCCGTCACAGGAGACCACAAACTAAGACCTGCTTCCGTCCCGACCCACATCCTTCCCTTCAAGTCTTCGGCAAAACAATGCACCATATTGTGGGACAGATGCCGGTCGCCAGTGGCTGTCTTCGAATAATGCACCGTTTTTCCGGTTTCAAGGTTCAGCCTGAACAATCCCGTTGTTTCCTCATCAATCCAGAAATTATGACTCCGGTCGAGGTAGATCTTTGACGGCACCAGGTTCCTCATTTCTGCCGGCATGGCAAAATAGGTCAACCGGGCATGCCTGAAATCGATCCAGAGGATAGAATGTTGGTTGGTAACGGCTACCAACTGGTCGGAATTAGCAGTCACATCCGAAAACAACACGTTCCCGGGGATATGTCCAAATGGTATTTTGCTCCGGATCCCTGTCAATTTCCCCGTTTGGGCATCAAGAAAGTATAGCCGGTTGTGACGGTCTATCCAGAATCCTTTTTTGACCGGAACAACCGTTTGAACTGTTCCAAGATGGTTCAGCCGTTCATATGGATAAAAACATTCATGGTCAACATCAAAATAAAAATACGTTCCGCCGGTATTTGTCCGGGCGATCAAGACGGAATCTGAAAACAGAAAAATCCCATTGCTGATCAGCTTTAAAGGATTGCCAGACCGATCATAAGCCGGGAATTCCTTAAAACGCAGCCCGTCAAAACGGCAAACCGAACTTCTGGTCGCCAACCAGATAAAGCCATACTGATCTTGGGAAATGCTCTTGACATACGAAGAAGGAAGCCCGTTCTCATACGTGTAATGCGAAAATGTCAGGACTTCCTCCGTTGCCGAAACATGACATGAAAACACCATGCACCATAAAATGACACCAATAACCGGGGCTCTAAAGACCCTCTCAGTAACAGTACCGGCAAAAAGCACCTTCATCTACATTAATTTTTCTTCAATGACTAGTTTCCAAAAAAACAGCTAAAAATAGTTAATAATTACATGAAATTTCAATTAAATTCAACACAATTCAATTTGATCCCATAAAACGGCAAAAAAATGGCAGCCTTTCTAAAGACTGCCATTTTAGTTGCCCATTGATGCCTTTTAGACCTAAGCAAAATGGACTTATTGATCTGACAAACCGGTCACCTCAGCACACTGAAACTTCCGGTTTCCGCCAGGCTTAACCGGTAAAACGCTCCTATTTCTGATTCCAGTCTGGCGTTGTTTCACCGAGCAACGTCCTGACGAAAAAGTCACGGCGTTTCTGTTCTCCGTAATCGCCGCCCAACGTATGGTTGGTGCCAGGCAAAACCACCAGTTCAAAATCTTTTTTGGCCTTGATCAAGGCATCGGCTACCTGCATGGTCGAAGCCGGATCGACATTGTCATCCATTTCTCCGACGATCAGCATCAATTTTCCCTGAAGTTTACCGGCATTAACCACATTGGAACATTCTTCGTATTCTTTTCCCACAGGGTAACCCATCCATTGTTCATTCCACCAGAGCTTATCCATTCTATTGTCATGGCAGCCGCAAGAAGCCACGCCGGCCTTATAAAACTCCGGATGGAACAATAGGCCGCCCAGTGCATTCTGTCCGCCGGCCGAGCCGCCGAATATGCCTACCCGCGACAAATCCATCGACGGGAATTTTTTGGCAGCCGCTTTCATCCAAAGAATCCGGTCAGGGAACCCGGCATCTTTCAGGTTCTTATAGCAAACATCCTGAAAAGCCTTGGAGCGATTGGATGTTCCCATGCCATCGATCGACACGATGATAAAGCCCAACTCGGAGAGTCCTGAAAAAGCCCACATACTGGGTCTGAAACTCTTCTGTACAAATGAGCCCTGAGGCCCTGCATAAATGTATTCAATCACCGGATAACTCTTTTTCGGATCGTAATTGGTCGGGAAATAAATATTCCCCCAAATGGCTGTCACGCTATCCCGTCCTTTGGCAACAAATATTTCCGGTGCCTTCCAGCCTTTTGCCTGTAAATCCGAAATATCGGCTGTTTCAAGTTTCATCAGCACCGTTCCGTCTTTAGCACTGCGCAGGACAGTGACCGGAGCAGCATCAACAGTAGAATAAGTATCCGTGAAATACTCATAATTGGCAGAAAAAACAGCCTGGTGTTCCCTCGGCTCAGGAGTGAGGTCAACCAAGCCGGTTCCGTCAAATCCGACTTTATAATAATGGATGAAATAGGGATCTTCTCCGGCATTTTTACCACTTCCCTTGAAAATAATCTCACGCGTTTTATCGTTTATATGAACGACTTCCCGGACCACCCACTCTCCTTTCGTAATCTGGTTTTTCACTTGTCCTGATGCTACATCAATGAGGTAAAGATGGTTCCAGCCATCCCGCTCCGAAGCCCAGATAATTTCATGACCGCCTTCCACATCATGGCGGAAATGCTTGCCACTGTAGTCAATAAATGTCTTACTTCTGTCTTCAATCAGAATCCTGACAGCTCCTGTCCCTGCATTCACTTCTGCCACTTGATACAATTGATGGCCCCGTTGGTTGAATTCAAATGTAAAGGCTTTG
>JAUZOU010000349.1 GCA_030706285.1 Bacteroidota bacterium | reverse complement strand
TAGACCTTGGCCATATAGCCACCCAACAGTGGCGTCAACCCGATCAATAACACCAAATAAACACCCAATTGAATCAGATCAGATTGATTCATGATTTTTCCTCCTTTTCTTTACGTTTGTTGACCTGATAAATAGCGGCAACGGCTATTATCATCATAACCAACAACCCCGTCAATTGTTCCATTTTCAATCATTATTTTGACGGTGTAAAGATAGGAAGGCCAATATAAAGGCTTTCTAAAAGCTATCGGGGAGGATATAAAGAATGTATAAAGCTGTTTTAGGAGAAAAACAGGGCTTTTATTTCCCGGATTCAAGATGGATTGTCCCAGTTGTTAAACCGTCCGATTTAACTGTGAGTATTATTTCGCCGGGCTTACCGGTGCTTTTAATCACAACCTGCGCCCGTCCATGCCAGGCTTTTCGGGTCGTGCCGGTATAGGGATCAGGATCTTTGATATCTGCGTTGCCCACCCCGGCAATCATTCCCGGACCGCTTACGGTAAATTGAAACCGGTTTTCCGCATTCGGTTGGAGAGCTCCATCTTTGTCGGTTACTTCAATTGTAACAAACGATAAGTCCTGCCCATTTGGCAGGATCCTTGTCCGGTCAGCCGTGAGCCTTATCCTGGCTGGTTCACCGGCAGTTTGTAAAAAAGCTGTTTCCACTTCCTGATTGTCTGAAACGCCCACGGCTTTTAACAGTCCGGGCATATAAGGTACAGAAAAGGTCGCTTTAAATTGTTGTGCCTCTGTTGTTTCTTGTTCACCGACAAGGGTATTGTTCAAATAAAGCCGGACTTTAGGATAGCTGGAATACACTTCTACCTGTAATGGTTTCCCTTCGTAGCCAGGCCAGGTCCAACTTTCCCAGGTAGGCCAAACCGACCACATGGTTTCTTTGATTTCTTTCGGTTTCAGGCTCGGTTCACGAACCGCCATATACAGCTTTTCAGTGCTGTTATACAGCATATTCCGGTAATGCGATATCGGTTTTCTCCAGCCAGTCAAGTCAATATCCCCACAATAAGCGCCATGCCAGGGGAACAGATCATGTTCCCAATGTTCACCGGGCGTTTCACCGGAATAATACCAACGTCCGATACCCGATTCTCCCAAATAATCGAGTGCCGTCCAGACAAAATCACCGACAATGTAATCATGGCTTTGTACCATCTTCCAGTTATTGAACGCCTCTCTCGGATAAGATTCTGTTTGTACGATCACTCTGGAAGGAACTCTTTCATGATCGGACGGGGCATAGTTGATGGCATAGTTGTAGCCACAAAGATCGTGTTCCGCAAAAAGCTTGTCAAACACGATCCAATCCTTATCCCAAGTACAGACAGCGGATGTCACCGGACGAGTCTGATCAATGGCATGAATACAGCCAACCAGTTTTTTGGCTGTTTCGACAGCTTCAGGCTTTTTCCGTTCAGGAATCTCATTGCCAATACTCCAAATAATGACTGAAGGGTGGTTGCGATCACGCAATACCATCGATTCGATATCCCGTTGCCACCATTCGTCAAAGTATCTGGCATAATCATACGTATTTTTACTTTCTTCCCAACAGTCAAACGATTCATCCATGACCATCATACCCAATCTGTCACAGGCATTCAGAAAGGCCTCCGAAGGCGGATTATGCGATGTACGGACAGCATTGAATCCAGCAGCTTTCAACAATTCGACCCTGCGTTCTTCCGCTCTGTCATAGGCCGCAGCACCCAAACATCCATTGTCGTGATGGGCACAACCACCGTTTAGTTTAACTGTTTTTCCATTCAGCTGAAAGCCTTTCTCTGCTGTAAATGTGATCGAACGTATGCCAAAATGGGCTCTTGTGTCATCAATAACATTGTTCTGCTGCACCACCTGCACTTGGGCCTGATAAAGATGAGGCGTTTCCGGTGTCCACCGCAATGGATGTTGTACAGTGATGGTTTGATCGATCTCTCTTTGGCTATTAGGCTGTAATTCAATAGTTTGTCGATTTTCACCTGTTTTCTTGGCGTTTTCGCCATACAATTGAGTGCTAAGGACGACAACCTGAGAGGCATCTGATTCGTTTTTTATCCGGGTTTTCAGGCGAACAGTCGCCGTTTTTGAGGTGACTTCTGAGGTCGTGATACCGACACCCCACCAATCAACATGGACAGGGTTGGTTACCATCATCCACACATGACGGTAGATGCCGGAACCACTGTACCAACGGCTGTTCATCTGCTGGGAATTATCGACGCGCACAGATAGCACATTTTTCTGATCATAACGCAGATAAGGGGTCAGGTCTTCAATAAAAGACGTATAACCATAAGGGTGCACGCCAAGGGATTTACCATTGATAAAAACCTCCGAATTCATGTAAACACCTTCAAAATAAATTGAAACGCACTTGCCCTTCCAGGCGGAAGGGACAAGGAACGTCTTTCGGTACCATCCAATGCCTGCAGGGAAAAAGCCACCACCGCCTCCCATCGGGTTATGGCGGTCCAATTTTCCTTCAATGCTCCAATCATGCGGTAAATCGAGCGTTCTCCAGCTGTTATCATTAAAATCAGGCTGACTGGCAGCCAGGGTATCTCCCAGGAAAAATGCCCAATGATTATCGAACAACTGCTTGCGTTCGATATTTCGTTGTTTCCGGGCACTGCCTGTCAACCAGGAAGTGGATACAAAAATAAAGGCAAGTGCGATGCTGAACAGTCTCATCCTACTGATATTTTAAAATTTCCTTCCAAAAATAATGAATTTTAACATCATTCAGAGCCATTTTCCTGTTGATAAACTTGCAGAAATCCACCTTTTAGCGAAAACATCAGACAGGATTGCAATTACTACGATTATCAGGAAGGGTCACTTGTGTTCATAGCCCCTGGTCAGACTATCGTTTTTCTAAATATGAAAAAACCTTTTCAGGTTGGTTGCTCTTAACCGGTAATGGATATAAAAGAGTATGCCAGAAACGGGCAGAACCGAGACCAGCACGATTAAGCTCCATTGAAGCCGCAGTAACTGATCGGTGTACAACGATAGAATGCCTTCAATGCACAAACAGAGCATGCCTGCAGCAATCAAGAAATAGGCGATCCTATTTAATCCTTTTTGTCTCGATTTTCGAATCAATATGGAGAAAAAGTATCCGGCAAGGTACGTGACGAAGATGAGGGGGATACCCAATTCTACGCCCCAACCAAGGTGCTGGTCAAACAGATCGAGCGACAGCAGCAATAGCGAAGCACTGATAAAACTACCGGATAGAAGCAGGAACAGACGCTTTTGCACAAAGATAATCAGCGATATATTTATCAGGCAGGCCAATCCGATGGCGATCGGGTATTTGGACCAGGATAGCTGCTTGTTGATGAACAAGTCAACGATCACCGATACCAGAACACCTGAAACCAGAATGACAGCCATTAATTCCCAGGCAAGCTCCCTTTGCTGATGCTGTGTCAGTTCTTTAAAATCGTAGGCTTCGGTGTTGGTTTCCTTGGGCTTTTTCAAGTTGGAGTCTTTGCCATTCATGACGACTGGAGTATTGCTCTTATGTCCGCATAACGGGCAGTAATTCATTCCATCATCCAACTCGACGCCACAATAATTACAAACAGTCAT
>JAUZOU010000348.1 GCA_030706285.1 Bacteroidota bacterium | reverse complement strand
TGATCAGGAAGGCCAATAAGATCATGAAGAGAAAGAAATTCATCGAAATAAAAATCAATGACGATGTCTCACAGTTTGTCTACTACGATGAATCCAGCTTACTTAAGAAACTGACGTATTTCCCGTTTATCCAAATGATGGTCATGTTTATCTTCCTACTGGTGACGATTTATGCCTTAAACACGACCAGACGGGCAGAACAGAACAGGGTATGGGTAGGCCTGTCCAAGGAAACAGCCCATCAGCTGGGCACGCCCATTTCTTCGCTTATGGCCTGGGTGGAACTACTGAAACTCAAGGATGTCGATGAGAAACTGCTGGCAGAAATTTCCAAAGATACTCAACGTCTGAAGACCATTGCAGAACGTTTCTCAAAGATCGGATCCGACCCGGATTTGGTACCGGTCGATGCCTGCCCTATCCTGGACAATGCCATTACCTATATGCGTAACCGCAGTTCCAAAAAGATCACCATCCTTTTCTTGCCTCCTAAGGAACAAATTCATGTCTATCTGAATGTGCCGTTGTTTGAATGGGTCATCGAGAACCTTTGCAAAAATGCCATTGATGCCATGAATGCGACCGGCAAGATTACAGTCAAAGCTTTTCCGGAAGGAAAGAACCTGATTATTGACGTAACCGACACAGGAAAAGGTATTCCAAAATCGAGCTTCAAGACCGTTTTCAAGCCTGGTTTTACCACCAAACAACGTGGCTGGGGACTTGGCTTATCATTGGCTAAACGCATCATTGAAGAAAATCACGATGGCAAGATTTTTGTCAAATGGTCTGAGCTCGGCAAGGGAACAACGTTCCGGATTCTTTTAAAGAAAGCCTGATGCTAGTTAGATCAAATTGAAAACTTGTGGAGTTCTCCCGAAAAGGATCAACTGAAAATTCAGCCGAACGATACCCGGTTTTTAGTTTTTCAAATCGGAGCAAGTAGCCTGCCCGTGCTAGCGAAACGGCGACTTAATGCAACCGCCTGATCAACACTTTCCCATAGCTACTATTGAAAATTTTAAACTTTCTGCAGATCCGAATGGACGCTGAGTCCACAAGTTTTTAAATTGATCCCAAGTCAATATTCAAGAGAAATACGGTTTCAACAAAAAAAGGGCGAGACCTTAAGTCCTGCCCTTTTTCATTGGTTATAATCCTGATCGCTTAAAACTCGTCTTCAGCATTTTCCTGATAGTCAAGGACGGTCTTTTTCGAAGCACTAAGCCTGTCAAAATCCTCCTTACTGCCGACGATCAGCTTATCGTAATCGCGTTGACCTGTTCCGGCTGGAATCAGATGACCGCAGATGACATTTTCTTTCAAGCCTTCCAAACGATCCACTTTACCTTGGATGGCAGCTTCATTAAGCACCTTCGTCGTTTCCTGGAAGGAGGCAGCTGACATAAAGCTGTTGATCTGAAGAGCGGCCCTGGTGATACCTTGAAGAATCTGGTTGGATGTAGCAGGAACTGCCTCTCTGGTTTCCACCAGCTTCAGGTCACGACGTTTCAGAGAAGAATTCTCATCACGCAGTTTTCGTGCCGTAACGATCATACCAGGTTTCAAATTGGGAGAATCACCCGCATCGACAACGACTTTCTTACCCCAGATACGGTCATTTTCTTCAGCAAATTCATTCTTGTCGATCAATTGCTGTTCCAGGAAACGAGTATCACCGGCATCGACAATTTCGACCTTACGCATCATCTGACGGACGATCACTTCGAAATGTTTATCGTTGATCTTCACACCCTGCATACGGTAGACATCCTGCACTTCGTTTACGATGTATTCCTGAACAGCCGTCGGTCCCTTGATGGCAAGGATATCGGCCGGAGTAATAACGCCATCGGAAAGTGGCGTACCAGCTTTTACAAAGTCGTTGATCTGTACCAGTACCTGTTTGGAAAGAGGCACCAGATACTTTTTCACTTCTCCGGTCTTGGATTGGATCACAATTTCACGGTTACCACGTTTCAGACGTCCCAGATCGACAACTTCACCATCGATTTCAGATACGACAGCAGGGTTGGATGGATTACGGGCTTCAAAGAGTTCAGTGACACGAGGAAGACCTCCCGTGATATCGCCTGCTTTCGCAACGACACGTGGAATCTTGACCAGGACCTGCCCTGCCTGAATGTGCTCACCGTCTTCTTTCAGCAAGTGTGCGCCCACAGGTAAGTTATAGGTACGAAGTCTTTCTCCTGTTTCACTCAATACGTGGATAGCAGGCACTTTAGTACGGTCTTTCGGTTCAATGATGATCTTTTCCTTCATCTTCGTCGTTTCATCCGTGTATGACTGGTAGGTCACACCCTCATCGACAGACTCGAATTCAAGTTTACCGGCTTGTTCGGAAATGATGGTTGCATTATAGGCATCCCATTCACAAATCATATCACCTTTGGAAACTTTGGTTCCAGGCATGAAAAACAACCTCGAACCATAAGGAATGTTCTGAGTTGTCAGGACGACTTTGGTAATCGGTTCGATGAGACGAAGTTCACCGTACCGGCCGACAACAATCTTTACCATTTTGCCTGCTTCATCCGGAGCATCCACGGTACGCAGTTCATCGATTTCAAGCAAGGCATCGTTTTGAGCCACGATAGATGAATCGGTTTTCACATTACCGGCAACACCACCGACGTGGAAGGTACGCAACGTCAGCTGAGTACCAGGTTCACCGATGGACTGTGCAGCGATGACACCGACAGCCTCACCTTTGCAAACCAGTTTTCCATTGGCCAGGTTACGCCCATAGCATTTTGAGCAGACACCTTTTTTGGATTCACAGGTAAGCACTGAACGGATCTCAACTCGTTCGATGGGTGAATTCTGAATCTTGGCAGCAATATCTTCCGTAATTTCTTCTCCGGATTGAACAAGCAATTCATTGGTTATCGGATGGTATACATCATGAACAGAAACACGTCCAAGAATTCGTTCATACAACGTTGCAACCTTTGGAATTTCCGTTGCAGCCAAACCGCGCAACGTTCCGCAGTCTTCTTCCGTAATGATCACATCGTGTGAAACGTCAACAAGACGACGCGTCAGATAACCGGCATCGGCCGTCTTCAAAGCTGTATCGGCCAAACCTTTACGAGCACCGTGAGTGGAGATGAAATACTCCAGTACGGAAAGACCTTCCTTGAAGTTTGCCAAAATCGGGTTTTCAATAACCTGTCCTCCTTCCGCACCTGATTTTTGAGGCTTAGCCATCAAACCACGCATACCGGAAAGCTGGCGGATCTGCTCTTTAGAACCACGGGCACCGGAATCAAGCATCATAAACACAGAGTTGAAACCTTTGTTATCGGTTTCAAGTTGTTTCATCAGAATATTTGACAATTTGGTGTTGACACCACCCCAAACATCGATGATCTTATTGTAGCGTTCATTGTTCGTGATAGCACCCATAGAGTATTCCATAACGATGGAATCGACTTCTGCATAGCCTTCTTTGACCAACGTTTCCTTCTCCTTCGGAACGATCACATCATCCAGATTGAATGACAAACCGCCCTTGAAGGCCATATAATAACCGAGGTTTTTAATATCATCCAGGAACTGAGCTGTCCGGGCGACACCGCAAGCTGCGATCACACGGCTGATGA
>JAUZOU010000347.1 GCA_030706285.1 Bacteroidota bacterium | reverse complement strand
GATCGTCATTTTCATCCTGGTGCTGTTCCTTGGCAACATGCGGGCCGGACTGATCGTAGCGTCCGTCATTCCGCTTTCCATGCTCTTTGCCATTTCCCTGATGAACCTGTTCGGCGTCTCCGGCAACCTGATGAGTCTGGGAGCCATCGACTTTGGCCTCATCGTGGACGGGGCCGTCATCATCGTCGAATGCGCCGTACACCGGATCCAGGCAAGCAAAAAACGCTATCCCGGCCTTTCACAGCTAAGCCAGCAACAAATGGACGAGACCGTCTTTGTCTCAGCCAAACGGATGATGAGTTCAGCCACGTTCGGCCAAGTCATCATCCTGATCGTTTATCTGCCCATCATGGCGCTTGTCGGCATTGAAGGCAAGATGTTCCGGCCAATGGCAGAAGTTGTTGCCTTTGCATTGCTGGGCGCTGCCATTCTATCTCTAACCTATGTGCCGATGATTTCATCACTGTTCCTGGGCAAAAAGATAGACCGGAAACGAAATTTCTCGGACAAACTCATGGATTGGCTTCAACGCCTCTTCAATCCAGTCATCACGTATGCACTGAAACACAAACGGCTCATCTGTTATTCCGCTTTGGGATTGTTCCTGATCAGTTTGTTCCTGTTTACCAGATTGGGAGGTGAATTCATTCCTCAACTGGAAGAAGGAGACCTGGCTGCCGGGGTCATGACATTGGAAGGTGGTTCCCTGAGCAATACCATTGAAACAGTAGAAAAAGCCAATAAAATTTTGCTGGCCAATTTCCCCGAAATCAAACATGCTGTCTGCAAGATAGGCTCCGGCGAGATTCCGACTGACCCGACTCCCATGGAAACAGGCGATTACATCATCACCCTGAAACCAAAGAGTGAATGGACATCGGCAAAAACGCGCACCGAACTGGTTGAAAAGATGGAAGAAAAACTATCCGTGCTGGCCGGCGTCAAATTTGAATTTCAACAGCCCATCCAGATGCGTTTTAACGAACTGCTTTCAGGATCCAAACAGGACATTGCCATCAAGTTGTACGGGGATGATCTGAATACGCTGGCAGAAAAAGCCCGTGAAGTTAACCGGATCATCCGGCGTATCGAAGGGGTGGAAGACATTGACGTAGAAAAAGTGACAGGACTGGCACAAATTCAGATCACCTACAACCGGGACAGGCTGGCACAGTACGGACTATCCGTTTCCGATCTCAACCGTATTTTACGGACAGCCTTTGCCGGCAGTCAGGCAGGCGTCGTTTATGACGGCGAAAAACGGTTCGGGCTGGTCGTCCGTCTCGACAAAGATTACCGCCAAAATCTGGATGATGTCAAAAACCTGTCTGTCCCGTTACCAAACGGCGGTCAGATCACCTTCGACCAACTGGCCGATGTCAGCATCAAATCCGGTCCCGCACAGGTGTCCCGCGAAAACACCAAACGGCGCATCACCATCGGCTTCAACGTCAGGAACCGTGATATTCAAAGCGTCATCAAAGAAGTATCCGGCAAGATCGACCGTGAAGTCAGCCTGCCCAGTGGGTATTATTTTTCCTACGGCGGCCAGTTCCAAAACCTGCAGGCAGCAAAAGACCGGTTGATGCTGGCCATTCCTGTCGCCCTGCTGCTGATTTTCGTGTTACTCTTCTTCACCTTCCATTCCATGAAACAAGCGTTGCTGATTTTCACCGCCGTTCCATTGGCCATTGTGGGTGGCATTTTTGCCTTGTGGCTACGCGGTATGAACTTCTCCATTTCAGCCGGTATCGGATTCATCGCGTTGTCCGGCGTCGCGGTACTGAACGGTATTGTCCTGATTGCCGAATTCAACCGGTTAGAAAAAGAAGGCGTCACGAACATCAACAAACGAGTGCTGACGGCCTTGAGAAGCCGGCTACGTCCGGTCCTGCTGACCGCATCCGTCGCTTCCCTCGGTTTCCTGCCGATGGCGATCTCCACATCGGCCGGAGCTGAAGTGCAACGGCCACTGGCCACCGTCGTCATCGGCGGACTGATTACCGCTACCATCCTGACGTTAATCGTGTTACCGGTTTTGTACATTCTGTTCTCGAGAGTTTCTTTCCGGAAGCTGCTGAAACGGCCGAAAACCCTGTTGCTGATCCCGTTGGTGTTCTGTCTTTCACTGGCCTGGCCCATTCAGGCCCAACAAACGAGGCCCATCAAACTAGAACAAGCCATACAGACAGCGCTCGACAGCAACCTGGCCGTCCGGTCTGCCAACTACTCCGTCCAGGCGCAGCAAGCCCTGACCGGTGCCTCCTGGGATCTGCCCAAAACGTCTGTCGAAGGACAATACGGGCAATTCAATTCCCGGCAAAAAGACAACAGCCTGACCATTTCGCAGTCAATGGAGTTTCCAACAGTTTACATCAATCAACGCAAACTGGCCAAAGCCAACGTTCGTGGCAGCGAATGGCAACGACAGCTGACACAGCTCGACATTGCAACTCAGGTGAAACAGGCTTATTGGCAACTGGTCTATCTGCGATCCAAACTGAAGCTGTTTACGTATCAGGACAGCTTGTATGAGGGCTTTTTCAAAGCAGCTGAACTGCGTGCCCAAACAGGTGAAACCAACAAACTGGAAATGATCACGGCCCGTTCCCAGCTCTTTGAAGCCAACAACCAGCAACAGCAAGTGGCGAGCGAGCTGGCCATCTGTCAGCAACAGCTTCAGACGCTACTCAACACCGGAGACTGGCTAGTACCGGAAGAGGCAGCACTCTCCAAAGCACCGTTTCAACCGGTTACCGACAGCCTTGTATTGGCCGCCAGTCCGGAAGCAGCCGCCAGACAACAGCAGGTCGATATTTCAAGGCTTGAGAAAAAACTGGAACAGAGCCGCCTGTTGCCCGAACTAAGCATCGGCTATTTCAGTCAAACGATGCAAGGAAGTCAGGAAGTAAACGGGCAAACCAGAAACTATGGGCTTGGCAACCGGTTCACAGGCATTCAGGCCGGAATATCCGTTCCACTTTGGTCCTCGCCCTATACCGCCAGGGCCAAAGCGGCCAAACTAAAAGAACAGGAAGCACGGACCAATGCCGATTATTTCAACAAAACACTGTCCGGCCAATACCAATCGTTGCTGAGCCAATGCGCCCAATCCGATAAAAGTCTGGCCTATTATGAGAAGCAGGCTATTCCGGAAGCAACGATCATCATCGAGCAATCCACCCTCAGTTATAAAGCCGGAGCCATGGATTACCTCGATTACATCCAAAACCTCACTCATGCCCTCTCCATCAAAAAACAATACCTTGATGTGCTTGACAACTACAACCAGACCGTTGTAGCCATTGAACACCTCACCGGAAAAATCTATTAAGACAATGAAGAAAAACCATATAACGGTCCTAGTGGCCATAGCTACCGTACTTTTGTTCCCTTCCTGCAAAGGGACGTCGAAAACCGCCCCTGAAACGGAACAGGAAGAAACACTGCCGGAGGACATCGTCGAACTCCGGCAGGATCAAATCAACGTGGCCGGTATACAAACCGGTTCCATTGAAAAACGCAGCCTCAGCGGTACATTGAAAGTCAGCGGTACCGTCTGCGCCTCCCCCCAAAGCCAGGCTTCCGTCTGTGTGCCCATGGGTGGATTCATCAAAAAATCGTATCTGATACCCGGTAATGCCGTC
>JAUZOU010000346.1 GCA_030706285.1 Bacteroidota bacterium | reverse complement strand
TTGAGATCTTCTCGTTGTTTTCCATTTTCAAAAACTACTCTGATCGGAGCGACAAGTAAATTTCCTTGTGCAAAAATCTGCTGGCCTCCCTGAATCAATAGCAGCAATACGGCAATATGCCAAATTTTTCCTCTCATGTTTTAAGTAGTTTATAGGTATGATCGTCAAAGATAATTATAATACTTTTCAAAAAAATATATTGAATAAATTATTTTATTAAGTATCACATCTATTGGCTAAAACCTATCATATATAAAGGGTATCGCATGGAATTATTTCAAAGAACGCATTAAGATTAAAAAAATCATATGAGTTAATTATACATAAATACTACCTCATATGTTCCGGTATAAAAACCAGCCGGGTTGCTTAATCCATTGCCGATATGCAATGTCGCTCCGATGCTGACCTCTGCCTTCCCATCACTTTGTCTGATTACCTGTCCGCCGACAGGCACATTCGATTCAAAATTGTCAACGCCTATTTCAGCATTGCCATTGGCTAATGTCAGTTTTTGAGTCGTTTGCGGCAAAGTAATTGAAACAAGACTATTTGGCACAGCCGATACGACAAATTTGCCGGCATTGAACACATCATCCAGCAACGTAATATCGCCTGTTGCCGTGCGTTCATTTCCGGACGTAATCTTGATTGTCCCTCCTCCTGTTTCAGGAACAATTTTTCCAAAATTCAGCAATTCAGTTTCAACAGCTGTCACAGGTATGGAGATCTCCGCTTCCATCTTCCCTGTTACGCTGCTTTGAGCAACAACAGGCAAATAGGAAATCAAGAACAGACCAACTATGATTGTCAACCATTTCATACAAATCGTCTTACTGATAGGTTACTGTAACTGTAAAACTTCCAGTATAGGCACCGACACTTTGATTGGCAGCAACAGAAAGAGTGGCACCAACATTAAAATAGGCATCGGTTCCGGTAACGCCGGCCAAGACCCCAGCGTCTTTTGACTCCAACTTCAATTTGAAAGCATTGACTGTCATGGACTCACCAGACGCATTGTCATTCAAGTAAACAGCGGCAGAAGCCGGCAATGCCACTGTATAGGTCGTGCCTGGCGTCCCGCCGACATCAAATCTGGCTGCGGCAGGTGTTGCTCCGCCAGGACCGGCATAGGCATTGTTAAAAATCCGTGTCCCGTCTACAGCCAATTCGCACGAACCGCTGATACTACCAGGAGCAATCCGTCCGAAGTTCATGTCTACCGATTTGGAAACCGTCACCAAATTGACAATCTCCGCATTAACCTTGGAGGTTGCTGTCACTTCATTTGCAGCGAAAATAGCCGTCGGCAAACCAATACAGACAGCAAAAATAGACAGGAGGTATTTCTTCATCTTTTTTGAGTATCAATTATAGCCGACACTAACATCAAAGCTAGCCGTATAAACACCGGTAGGCAAATCGGCAGATTGCAACACCAGCTTTCCGCCCACTGTAAAATAAGAATCAGACTTCACAATCCCGATAAGTCCTTCATCGGAAGAGGTTGACGGTTTGGCAACCAGATCATTGACAACAAGCACGTTGTCACCATTCTTGATCGAAACAGTTGAAGGAAGAGAGATGTAATATTCGTAATCGCTGGTTCCCCGAACTTCAAACCTGGCAGGGGACCAACCGGATTCTCCGATGGTTATGATGCCTGTCGACGTCCGATCTCCATAAGGAGTTAACATAACCGAACCGGTTTTACCGTTACCTATTTTACCGAAATTCAGGTCGTTGACTTTTGTTAGTTTGATGGCCGATATTATCTTCGCTTTGGCTACCGCCGAAGTAGATACAGAGATTTCTCCCATTGCATAAAATGGCAAGACTGTTAAAACAGTCAGAAGCAGCATGAATGGGCTCACTCTTTTCATCGTTTTACTGATAAGCAACGGTTACAGAAAATGATCCGGTATAGTCACCGGCTACTTGATCGGCATCGAGATGCAACGTCGCTCCAACCGAAAAGATAGCAGCACCGGTAGCAGACAATATCAGACCGGAATTATGCGTAAAGGTGGTTACCTTCATCTTTTCAGAACCACTTGTCCTGGTAAGAACAATATCATTGTCAGTAGGTAAGGTGATGTTAAATCCGGCATTGTTTTCACCGCTCACCGAAAAAGGCGCGGCTGAATATAAGGATGAACTCAATATCGAAACCCCTCCGGCGCTGGTGCGTTGTCCGTCTGGTGCAACGGTTACCGAACCTGCAACAGCAGACCTTGAAACCGTACCAAAATCCAAATGTGTCGAGCCCGTGTTGGATATTGAAATCGGAGCAATTACTTTTCCATCAATGCCGATACTTGCAGCTGTAGAAGATACTTGACCCATCATATGAACAGGCAAACTAACAAGTAAAGCAATTAAGATTATTGATAAAAGTAATTTCCTCATTTCAAACCAATATTTAGAATATTACCAAGAAAAAGAAGTTCTGCAAATCTACTATTTTCAACTTGCAGAACATAAAACATTCTAATACTATCAATTAATTGTATGCAACAGTAACACTGAAGTTAGTCTGAAAGCTACCAGTCGCATTAGCTGTTGCAGTAAGTGTAGCACCTACCAAAAAGTCATCACCTGATTGATTAGTAATAACTTTTGCTGCTGACGTATTCCAATCTTTTAATGTTACAGTTCCAGCACTACCGACGCTGCCATCAGCTTTAGTCAAAGTAAGTTCGCTTGGTAAAGTTACTGAATACGAAGCTCCTGCAGCACCTGCAATCGTAAATTTCGCAAATGTTTTTGTTCCAGAAAAATATGTAGCTCCATTCGAAGGTGCATTCCAAGTGCTAGTTTTAGCATCCGCCGTTACAGTAAACGCCGTTCCTGTACTACTTATAGTTCCAAAATCCAATGGAGAACTAGCATCATATGTCAATGTTAATGGACAAATAATAGTTGCCTTCCCTACAGCGTCAGTAAATGTTGCAGTTGTTTCTCCTGCAGCAAACATACTCATCGGTAAAACAACCATAGCAGCTAAAGCGACGATCGAAAAAATGTTCTTTTTCATAGTTTTGAATATTTTAATTGTTTTGTTCTTTCAATTATTGGACTTATTGTTTTTTGCCACTTCAGTAGGATTTGTTTTTCTTTCCTTGTGTCGATACAAAGATACGAGGGGTGCAAGCCTGAAGCAAGAAAAAGTGAGCATCAGAATAGATACAAGGAGACGAACAGGAAGGATACAAAAAGGATACAACAGGGGCATTAAGGCAACATTTTACAGTGGTTAATAAGCCACTTTTACAGTGTAACTATCTGTTTCTGAATGCAATGATACAATATAAATCCCTTTTGCCGGTAAGGATACCGTTTTCTTCTCTCCACCGGAAAGTTGGTTGGTATAAACCATCCGGCCGCTCAAATCGAACACGTTCAGCTGATAGTTATCATTGAGCGCTTGCAGATCGACCACCAGATAACCTTGGCTGACATAGACGGCCGCGTTGCTGAGGTCATCGTCAGGTGTAAAGGATCCGTAGTGAAGCACGAAGCGATCAGCCGCATCAGACGTCAGGGCTGTAAAAGAATAAGTATCCGAAACGCTGAAATCATGGATGGTTCCGGTCTTTTTATCTTCCAGATAAATAGTACCGGTCAAGGACGGATCGAATGAA
>JAUZOU010000345.1 GCA_030706285.1 Bacteroidota bacterium | reverse complement strand
TTGAATTTTGGTGTACAAAAGTACATCAATTCATTTGATTCCGAAAATTTATCTTTCTTTTTTTAGTACATTTGTCTACAGTAACCTATTTTAAGGTTGATGTATGCAAATCACCCACCTTTCCATTCTCAATTTCAAGAACATCCGTGAAACAGAACTGACTTTTTCTCCGGGATTGAATTGTTTTGTCGGCAAAAACGGCGAAGGTAAGACAAATCTGTTGGATGCCATTCACTACATCGGTTTTTGTAAAAGTCACACCAACCCGATCGATTCACAAAACATCCATCATGACGCCGATTTCTTTATGATTCAGGCCTCCTGTCAGGAAGATGAACAAATCAGCGAAGTGTATTGCGGTGTCAAACGCCGCCAGAAAAAGCTATTCAAACTGAACGGAAAAGAATATGACCGGCTATCAGAACACATCGGAAAAATTCCGTTGGTTCTGATTTCTCCATCGGATGAAGAATTAATCCGGGAGGGAAGCGATGAACGAAGACGCTTCATGGATATGGTCATTTCACAGTACGACCATGCCTACATGGAGGCGCTGGTAGCCTACAACAAGGCGCTGGCACAACGGAATGTCCTCTTGAAGGAAGACGTCGTTTACGATGAATCCTTGTTTGAGGTATATGAAGTCAAAATGGAGCTGGAAGGTGCCATCATCTATCAAAAACGGCAAGCCTTTATCAAGGAATTCCTGCCGGTTTTTGAGCAATATTACCATGACATTTCCGGTGGCAGGGAACGCATCTGTCTGAGCTACACCTCACACATCAGTGACGGCAGCCTGGCCGGGCAATTGAAACAAGTCCGTCAACGCGACATTTTATTGGGCTATACGACCAAAGGCATTCATAAGGATGAATTGCGGATGGAGCTGGACGGTTACCCGATCAAGCGTGTCGGCTCTCAAGGACAAAACAAGAGTTTTCTGATTGCCATGAAACTTGGCCAGTACGGTTTTCTGAAACGGAATGCTCATATGACACCGATTCTACTGCTGGATGACCTGTTTGACAAATTGGATGCCACAAGGGTGGAACGGATTATCCGGTTGGTTTCCGGAGACGAATTCGGGCAGATTTTTATAACCGACACCAATAAACAACACCTCAATCAATTACTGCAGCGTACCGGGGAAGATTACCGGTTTTTCAACATTGAAGAAGGTACCATTCAGGTAGAAACACCATGATCCGAAAAAATTCACAACGACTAAAGGATGTGCTGGATGAACTGATCAAATCTCAGCACCTTGACGGAAGACTGTATGAAAAGCATCTGATCGATGCCTTTCCGGATGTGGCGGGGAAAGGCATTGCCGCCCATACCACCAATTTGTACATTCAAAAGGGCGTCTTGTATGTTTCTGTCGATTCGTCCGTGATACGGAACGAAATGCAACTGATGAGGACTCGCCTCATCAGTCGCTTAAATGATACAGTTGGTCATGAGACCATCCACGAAATTATTTTCCGCTAAATCACACCATTCTTTTTAGTCTACCTTGCCCGGCAAACCGGCCCTATTTGCGGAACAAACTGGCCGTCACGATGTGCTTGGATTTAGAGACCACCCGGATACTTTTAACCAGAGCGGGATCGTCCTTTTGAGAAATCATCCAGAAAGCATTCTCGCCCAACATCATATGAGCAATATTCGACTTGATGTCATTGATGACAAAAGGAAATGACACATAAATGAAATCAGGACGTCCGCGAAGTCCTCTGGCTGCCGCATAATTGATAAACGGATTGACCAGATCCTGACTGTCCAGATAGGATGTAAGTTTATCAACCGTTTTAAAGGACTTGAGCACATTCATATGATCGATGGTATAGTCGAAGGCAAATCCATATAAAAATCCGTTATTCAGTGCCTCGGCATACCAGGCCGTATACCCAGCTATATCAAGCGGAACAAAGTAATCGGGCATAATCCCGCCGCCACCATATACCGTACGGCCTCCGGCCGTTTTAAAACGAAGGCTGTCAGGAAAATGGATGTTGTTAATGGAACTCAGTTCTCCTTTTTCATAGCGTTTGACAATATCCATATCATAATCATCGTCGGCTCCTTTTTTATAAGGCTTCTGTATGCACCTGCCCGAAGGAATGTAAAAACGGGCAATCGTCAACCGGACAGCGGATCCATCCCGGAAAGGAATTTCTTCCTGAACCAGGCCTTTTCCAAAAGAACGGCGTCCGACAATGGAAGCACGGTCATTATCCTGCAAGGCTCCGGCCAGAATCTCACTCGAAGAGGCTGAACCTTCATCGATCATGATGACAACCGGATTGGTCTGGCATGTTCCTTTACCATTTGAGTAAACATCCTCTCTCGGATAGGAATGCCCCTTGGTATACAGGATCAGCCGGTTGTCGGGCAGAAATTCGTTGGCGATGTTGAGTGCCGGTTCCATCAGCCCGCCATGATTGTCACGCAAGTCGATGATAAACCGGCTACAGCCTTCATGTTTCAAATAAGCAACGGCATTCAGAAATTCAGCATGTGCATTGCGGCCAAATTCGTTGATTTTGATGTAACCGATATCCTTTCCAATCTTGTAGCGGGCATTAATGCTATAAACCGGAATGTCATCCCTCGTAAGGCTGTATGTCTTGATTTTCCCGGATCCATGGCGCAGGACGCCGATTTTGACAGCAGAGCCCTTCTTGCCTCTCAGTTTTTTCAGGATATCGTCCGTATTGATCTTTTTGCCTGTATAGTTAGCACCTTCTATCGTAACGATACGGTCTCCATCCAACAGACCCACCCGATCGGCCGGTCCACCCTTGATGACATCCGTCACGAAAATGGTATCCTGCATCATACGGAACTGTACGCCGATCCCACTGAAACTGCCATCCAGTTGCTCATCTGTCATCTTGCGTTCATCAGCAGAAATATAGACTGAATGAGGATCCAATTCCTGCATGACCATCGGTATCAAATCTTCTGTCAGCTTTGAGACATCGACAGAATCCACATATTTTGTTTCAATGAGATTGATCAATGCACTCAGTTTGTTCAACTTGGTCACTTTGCCTCCGTTGGACTCCGTATAATTCCTGGACAGCAACGCTCCAATGAACAATCCGATCACCACGCATCCCGCCATAAGAAGCGGGATCCATACTCTTTCTTTTTTATTTGTTTCCATTAATGTAATTTTTATCACAAAAAGCCACGTCGATACCAGCTCTTTTCAGGAGGTTCAGCCCATCTTCCAGATGATACGGTTCCCCATAAACAACTCTGATAATGCCTGCCTGAATAATCAGTTTGGCACATTCGATACACGGAGAAGCTGTCACATAGAGGGTCGCTCCCTGGCTACTGTTATTCGACCTGGCAACTTTTGTTATAGCATTTGCTTCTGCATGAAGCACATAAGGTTTTGTTTTATTGTTTTCGTCTTCACAAATATTCTCAAAGCCAGAAGGAGTTCCATTGTATCCATCCGAAATAATCATTTTATCCTTGACCAACAAAGCTCCAACTTTTCGGCGCTCACAATAAGAATTTTCGGCCCAAACCAAAGCCATGCGCATGTAACGCTGGTCTAACAGGTCTTGTTTACTGGTAAGCTGTTTTAAATCGGTCATAACTGATAAAAATTAATGTTCGGTACACAAAACGCCACAACGAA
>JAUZOU010000344.1 GCA_030706285.1 Bacteroidota bacterium | reverse complement strand
TCAGCGCCTGACTGAGCCAGGTAGTCTGCCAACCCTTTGCTGGCGGCTGAACGGATGCCATTAAGATTGTAGGATAGGACTTTCATGTATAGTATGTTTTTCGATAGTCAGATGATATTACCTGCATCTCCGTTTATTTAACTGAAAGAGGCTTGTCTTTATAACGTTTGAGTAGCCGTTTTCTTTTGTAAGGCCTTCGTTGCGAAAACAAATTCGTTTAATTTTTCATTGCCGGATCTGAACAACTCTTCACGGTCTCCCTCCCAGGCTTTGTCTCCCTGATAAATGAAGAGAATCTTTTCTCCCATAGTAACGACAGAATTCATATCGTGCGTATTGATGACCGTTGTCATCTTGAATTCCTGGGTAATGTCTGTTATCAGTTCGTCGATGCGGATAGATGTCAATGGGTCCAGGCCTGAATTCGGCTCGTCGCAAAACAAATATTTAGGATTCATTGAAATGGCTCTGGCTATGGCGGCGCGTTTCTGCATACCACCACTGACTTCTGCCGGGTAAAGGTCATAACTGTTCCTCAGCTCAACTCGGTCCAGACAATATTTGGCCCTTTTTATCTGATCGCTTTCACACATGGGCGAAAACATACGCAAAGGGAACATGACATTTTCAAGCAGGCTCATCGAATCGAACAGGGCTGCTCCTTGAAACAGCATTCCCATCTCTCTTCTCAGAATGGACCGCTCGGATTTATTCATCCCGGAGAGGCTTCTGCCGTCATATAAAATATCACCGCCGTCAGGATCCAGCAGCCCGACGATGCATTTCAGCAAAACTGTCTTGCCTGATCCACTCTGACCGATAATTAGGCTGGTTTTGCCCGTATTAAATACCGTATTGATGCCTTTGAGCACTTCTCCTTGCTCAAACGATTTGCGTACGTCATTCAGCTGAATCATGATAACAGTAGTTTGGTGAGAAGAAGGTTGAACAACAAGATCAGAACGCTGCTGTTGACCACTGCATTGGTGCTGGCTTTACCGACATCCAGGGCGCCACCTTCCACGTAATAACCATAATAGGAGGAAACGGAAGAGATGACAAAAGCAAACACTAGGGCTTTGATGATTGAATAATAGACATACCATGGGATGAACCAATATTGAATGCCATAAATGTAGGTGGACGGCGTAATCAGGTTGGTGAACAAGCTGATGCAATAGCCGCCTATCAGGCCGCAGAACATGCTGTAAACGACCAAGAAAGGAACGAATAGGACGAATCCGACTATTTTAGGCAATATGATGTAGTTGGCAGAATTAATCCCCATGATGTCCATGGCATCAATTTGTTCGGTAATACGCATGGATCCGATTTCAGAGGCAATGTTTGAACCGACTTTTCCGGCCAGGATAAGGCAAAGGATACTCGAACAAAATTCCAGCAGCAGGGTATCTCTGGTGACAAGTCCTGTCGTGTAACTTGGAAGGAGCGGGTTCTCCGTGTTCATCTGGGTTTGCATGGTCATGATGCCTCCGATGAACAGCGATATGATGAGCGTGATGGCTAGGGAGTCCGCCCCCAGCTTTTCAATTTCTTTCCAGGTTTGTTTAAAGAACATATTCCAGCGCTGAGGAAAGGAAAACGTCCTGTACATGAGTTGGCTATAACGGCCAACATGATAAAATAGATTCATTTACTGGCACACGTGTTGGTGGTTGATTGAGGACTGGGTATCTATTGGAACCGGCCTTTCATGCAAATATACTTTAATTCGTTCAGTTGAACGTAATTTAAGGTAGTTTTCGTACTTTTGCGGCTGTAATGTAATGTAACTGAACATGCCTGAAGAGGAATTAGTACTTCGCACAGAAAACCTGGTCAAACGATACAGAAAGCGTACAGTGGTGGATCATGTTTCCATTGAACTGCATCAGGGAGAAATTGTTGGACTGCTTGGTCCGAACGGTGCCGGGAAGACGACGACATTTTACATGACTACCGGATTGGTTATTCCCAATGAAGGACGTATTTATTTGGGAGATGACGATATTACCGAATACCCTGTTTTTCGAAGAGCTCAGGCTGGTATCGGCTATTTGGCGCAGGAACCGTCTGTCTTCCGGAAAATGTCTGTTGAGGATAACATTCGTTCAGTGCTGGAAATGACTAAAATGCCCAAACTGGAGCAGAAAGAAAAGCTCGAAAGTCTGATTTCTGAATTTCATCTGCAGCAGGTCCGTAAGAATATTGGTGACAGATTGTCCGGAGGAGAACGTCGCCGTACGGAGATTGCCAGATGCCTGGCCATCAGCCCGAAATTCATCATGCTTGATGAACCTTTTGCCGGAGTAGACCCGATTGCCGTGGATGATATTCAGCAAATTATTTCCAACTTGGTTACTAAAAATATCGGCATTCTCATTACCGATCACAATGTGCAGGAAACCTTGTCGATCACCGACAGGGCTTATATGCTTTTTGAAGGAAAGATTCAGTTCAAGGGAACTCCGGAAGAACTGTCTAACAATGAGATTGTTCGTCGCAAATACCTTGGCGTGAACTTTGAACTACGGAAAAAGCCGCATAGGGAAGCGGCCAGACAAGCGCATCAAGAACAACAGGAGCAGGAGAGCCAATCATAAGCTAGTTGGTCTTGTCAGATATAAAAAAGACCGGTGTTACCCCTTATGGTACTGCCGGTCTTTTTTTATGGCATATCATCCGTTTGACAGGATGTGACAGCTGTCAAATATAATCGTCGTTACCTGTTCTCAGTTGGGTATCAATGACAAATTGCCTGATTTCCTGTTCGTTTTCCATTTTGCAGATCATCAGGACATTGCCAGACTCAGCCACGATGTATCCGTCCATCTTTTGCAGCACAGCCAGCTTATCAGGGGGCAGTGAAACCAGGTTGTTTTTGCTTTCATAGAACAAGGCGTCGCATTTCAACACGGCATTGTTGTTCTCGTCTTTTGGTGACAGGTCATGGAGCGATCCCCAGGTGCCCAGATCTGACCATCCAAAATCGGCGCTCTGAACATAGACATTGGAGGCTTTCTCAAGAATGCCGTAATCGATGGAAATGTTCGGACACGCCGGGAAGATGTTGTTGATGAATTCCGTTTCCTGAGGCGTATTGAAATAGGTTTGACCGGCATTGAAACGGCTGGCGATTTCAGGGAGTAGCTCGTCAAACGCGGATAAGATGGTCTGTACATTCCACATGAAAATGCCTGAATTCCACAAAAACTCTTTGCTTTCCAGAAAGACTTGTGCCAGTTCGGCGTTGGGCTTTTCAGTGAATGTCTTGACTTTTGAGATATTGCCTTGTTTCTGGGCTTCCAGTTGAATATAGCCATAGCCTGTTTCTGGCCGGTTGGGTTTAATGCCAATGGTCAGCAAGACATTGTTTGATGCGACAAAATCAAGCCCTTCCCGGATGCAATCCAGAAAATCGGCCTCTTTGAGGATAAGGTGGTCGGAAGGAGCAACAACGATGTTTGCTTTTGAATTGACGGCAAGAATCCGGTTCGCGGCAAATGCAATGCAGGGCGCTGTATTTCTGCGCTGTGGCTCCAGTAAGATCTGATTCTCGTTTATCTCAGGAAGCTGGCTCATGGTCAGTTCCTTGTATTTTTGATTGGTGACGATGTAAATGTTTTCTGCAGGCAGGACCCGGCGGAAACGGTCGACTGTTTG
>JAUZOU010000343.1 GCA_030706285.1 Bacteroidota bacterium | reverse complement strand
GATGGAACTGATCTTTCTGAAAATCCCGGATAATGTGTACCAGATAGCTGAAAATCGCACACGGCCTAGCTGCCGCCTGAACATCAAAGGCCGGCATCATAAACTGCCCCTCTTTAGTCCTGTTCAGACCACATAAATGGACAAAGATGGCAGCTGGGGCCACAGAGGCTCCCTCTGCATAATCCAGAAAGGATTGCAGGCTGGCAAATCCATCATGATGAATGTCGTAAAGCATGGATTTGGCAAAGGCTTCCATCGGCCAAACCGGAATCTGGTACGTCTTGAAGGTATCCAGTATCTCTTTGGTTAGTATTTCTTCATTTTTCTGACCAGCTATGGCACGAATCCATTGATCGACCTCCGTCATCAGCCGGACTTGTTCCGCCGCCGTAATCACCGGATGGGCCGACTTATAGTCGTCAATCAGATCATCAATCGTCCTCATCAACTTGTAACAAGTTTTAGCAGCCCCGTACCTGTCGGCTTCCCAAAAACCGGCAGCGATCAGGATGTTGGGATGATCAATTATCTTGTTGAAATCAAGCACATTGAATATATCCAAATACGATTCAGGTTGTTGATTCATCAGCTCTCGTTTGGGATTTACTTGTTTGTTTGTTCTTTCAGAATCCGCTCCGTTGTCAACTTTGATGACAACAAGACCAAGGGAATTCCATTCCCCGGATGGGTACTGCCACCGACAAAGTACAGATTTTTGTAGCGGTTATGACGGTTGTGGGGCCTGAAATAGCCCATTTGTGTAATATGATGACTGACACTGCCAAAAACAGCGCCTTTGGTAATGTGGCAGTTCGTGTTCCAGGTTTGAGGATTGTAACAAATTTCAAATTTGATGTGTGCTTCAATATCTGTCAGTCCTTCTTTTTTCAGCCGTTCGATCACGTAATGTCTGGCAGTTTGTTTGAGTTGATCCCAATCCTGTGCTTGCCTGGCCTCGATTTTACCGACCGGTATGATGATGGAAATGGAATCCTGCTGTTCCGGAGCGGCAGAAGGATCATTACCGACCGGAGCATGTACATAGAAACTGGGGGCATCCGACATGGAATTCTCATCAAACAACTTGTTCAATCCTTCCCGGTAGTCTTCAGACAGGAAAACACAGTGATCGGCCAGTTGCGGATACTGTTTATCGAGTCCCCAGTGAAACGTAATGGCCGAGCAGGAATAGTCCAGATGGTCAAGCCAGGCAGACTGACATTTTCCAGGCAATAAATCACGATAGACATAGGGCAGATCCGCGTTTGCAACAACAAGATCAGCCCTGACATACGATCCGTCTTCAAAGATGACACCTTTTGCCGAATGCTTGTCGACAACAATTCTGGCAACCGGTTTGTTGCACTCACATTCGACGCCCAAACCGGCCGCAACCGTCAGCAGTTTTTCGACCACACTATACATGCCGCCTTTAAAACAGAACGAGCCCTCGGATATCTCTGCTGCCGGCAACATGGCAAACAGGGCCGGTGCCTTGAACGGGTTCTGTCCGACATAGATATTTTGGAAAGAAAAGGCTGTTTTCAATCGTTGATCCTTAAAAAAACGTTGCACATACGTAGCCTGTCTGATGTGCGTTTTCAGATCGAACAACAGTTTGATGTTGCCGAAATTCACAAACTCGAACCAATGATAGAAATTGCGTCCGAGGAGTTTCTGCAAGGCCAATTGAAACATCTTGTAACCTTCTGCGACATACAAGCCGAATTGCTGAAAGCTGCCGGGTTCGATGGCTTCCAGCTGTGATTGCATGCGATCTTCATTCGTAGTAAAGTCAAATATGGTTCCGTCTGCATAATGCAACTGGTAAATCACAGGCAGTGGTTTGGCTTCCAGGCATTCTTCGAAAGACAGTCCGAGCATTTTAAAAACATCCCTGTAGATACCCGGCATCAGCACGATGGTGGCACCAAGGTCGAACGTATGTCCGTCACGGACAATCTGCCCGCACCGTCCTCCAGGATTTGGATTCTTCTCAAAAATTTTGACTGAATACCCATGTTGGGCTAATTGAATGGCTGTCGCAATGCCTCCTACGCCTGCACCGATAACGATGGCTGATTTCTTTTCACTCATACTTTGTTTATCCAATTATCACAATGCCCTGTCAACCTGTTTGACGCCTTTTACTGTCTTGATCTTTTTGGCAATGGCGTTCAGTTGACGAATATCTGAGACCATAATGGTTATATGCCCGCGAAACAAGCCGTCGGTTGAATCGATATTGATGGACCGCAGCGTCATTTCCGGTTCTTTGCTGATCATCGAAGTGATGTTGGTCACGATGCCAATATCATCATTGCCAACCACCTGAAGCGTAACAGGATAATGAGAGCCTTCTGCCTTTCCTGCCCACCTGGCATTGATAATGCGATAGCCGAAACGCTCCATCATTTGCGGCGCATTCGGACAGTCGGCACGGTGTATCTTGATGCCGCCGGTAGCTGACACAAAACCAAAAACACTGTCTCCGTAGATAGGATTGCAACATCTGGCCAACTTGTAATCGATGCCGGTCAGCTGCTGGTCGATCAATAACACATCTTCTTTACCCTTGACCGTCTCAACGGCCGGCTCCACATAGAAACCTTCGGCAGACTTGACTTCTGTCTGTTCGCTGAGCAACTTCTCCGCCCGGCCCAGTTCAAGGTACAAATCGATCACAGGATTGACATCCAGGCGGTCGGCTCCTATTTCGGCAAAAAAATCGGTCACCGTCTTGAACTTCATCTTTTTGATGACTTTCATCATCTGACCTTCATCATACTCGATTTTCCGGTTTTTCATGCGCCGGCGAAGGTTCTCTTTACCAAATTCAGCCTGTTTAAGCGCCACTTCCTTTAGCGTCTGACGAATGCAGCTCCTGGCTTTGGTCGTTACGACATAATTGACCCAGTCTTGCTTGGGCGTTTGGTTAGCTCCTGTTTGTATTTCGACCTGGTCGCCGCTTTTCAGCTCATAACGGATCGGTACGTTTTTTCCATCCACCTTGGCACCTACACATCTGTTGCCCAGATTGGTATGGATGCCATACGCAAAATCAAGAACAGTGGCACCTTTGGGCAATTTATGAACCTCCCCTTTCGGCGTAAACACATAGATTTCGTCTGAATACAGATTCATTTTGAAATCGTCCATCAGACGGGCCGAACTTGTCTCCTGATTTTCAAGAATTTCCCGGATTTTCGTCAGCATTTCATCCAGTCCGCTTTCGCTACGGATGCCTTTGTATTTCCAGTGGGCAGCCAGTCCCCGTTCGGCAATTTCATCCATCCGTTTCGTACGGATCTGTACTTCAACCCATTTTCCCTGCTGTCCCATGACGGTGATATGCAACGACTCATAACCATTGGACTTCGGTATCGACAACCAGTCTTTCAGCCTGGCTGTATTCGGGGTATACATGTCGGTCACAATGGAATAGACCTGCCAGCAGGCTGGTTTTTCCATTTCCAGCTCAGTATCGATGATGATGCGGATGGCGAACAGGTCATAAATGCTTTCGAATGGAATTTTCTGCTTTTTCAGCTTATTCCAGATGGAACTGATAGATTTGGTCCGGCCCTTGATTTCAAATTTCAGGTTGGTCGTTTCTTCTACCCGCTTCTTAACCGGTTCGATGAAATCGGCAATGTATTGATCTCTGGAGCGTTT
>JAUZOU010000342.1 GCA_030706285.1 Bacteroidota bacterium | reverse complement strand
GGGCGGAAAAGGCTCCGAAACGCACAAGGCGACCATTACCGGCGATACGGTCGGTGATCCGTTTAAAGATACATCAGGGCCGAGCCTGAATATTCTAATCAAGCTGATGAGTATGGTTTCCATCGTGATGGTCGGTTTGACATTGTCGTTCACACTCATAAAATAATGTTTGCCTCCGGAAATCAGCGCACGTGTTGTCTGGTGAAGGCTGTTGATGTAATTTGTTTGTTGCTATGAAAAAAATGCTGTTCCTGTTTTTGATTGTTTCCATTGTCACTAAAGCCAATGTGTATTATGTTGCTACCGACGGTAATGATACCAATACCGGTACCGAGTTGTCAACACCCTTCAAAACGATTGCCAAAGCTTGCAGCAAGGCTGTTACGGCAGGAGACAGGATTTATGTCCGTGCCGGAACGTATACCTGCTCTTCTACGATCAAACTGTCAAAAAGCGGCACTGCAACAGCCCCCATATACTTGGAGGGTTATGCTACAGAACGCCCGTTCATTGATTTTTCAGGAACAGCTTTTGGCAGTTGCGGTTTTTCATTAACAGGCAGTTACTGGTACATCAAAGGACTGGATATAGGCAAAGCCGGCGACAATGGAATGCATATAACAGGAGCCTTCAATGTCGTCGAATGGTGTTCATTCTATGAAAACAAAGACTCTGGTTTGCAACTCAGCGGAGGGGCGCATGACAATAAAATGCTCAACTGCGATTCCTATTGGAATGCCGATCCGACAGATTATGGGGATGCCGATGGGTTTGCCTGTAAAATGGATGTCGGCACGAACAACTATTTCTATGGCTGCAGATCATGGGCCAATGTGGATGATGGCTGGGATGGCTATCTGAGAGGAGCTAACAACGTCACAACAATACTGGAAAATTGCTGGACCTGGAGAAACGGTTACGCCAAAGATGGGACGGATTATGGAGCACAGGCGAATGGCAATGGATTCAAGATGGGAGGCAGTGATGACAAAGCTCTTGAACATAATTTTATACTCAAAAATTGTGTGGCATTTGACAACAAAGCCAAGGGTTTCGACCAAAACAACAACCGCGGAACAATGATCATCTATAATGGCACCAGTTTTCGCAATAAAGGGAACAACTTCAGTATTTACCTGGCATTGGACAGCGGAAAAACTTGCAGCATCGTCAATTGCGTGAATTATGGCGGAAACGTCAGCCTTCAATCGTTCGTCAATCAGCAGACAAACAGCTGGATGTCTCCATTTAACGTGACTGAGGATGATTTTGTATCATTGGATACTACCGGCGTATCTGGCCCTAGAGGCGCAGATGGCAGTTTGCCTGTTTTGCCGTTTTTGCATTTAAAAGCGTCCAGTGATCTGATCGATGCCGGTACTGCTGTTGGGATCACGTTTACAGGATCAGCTCCAGATCTCGGAGCGTTCGAATACAAAAGTAACTCGACCTTATTGTCAGTTCCATTTGAAGACCAACGTCCTTATTTCTGCGGAGAAAACCTGATCATTCCTTGCAGCCGTCAGGAGAAATTGACGTGTACTCTCTACAAGATCAATGGTCAGGTGGCCCAAATGGCTGTCGTGGGTGCCGGCGAAACCTGTCTTGATTGCGCTGACCTTGAAAAAGGTTTTTATGTAGCTGTCTTGTCTGATCAACGTGCCTGTTCGACGTATAAACTAATCAGATAACCACATTTTCTTTCGGAAAAGAACCTGTCAACTGAAGTTTTTAGCAAAAAAAGGAGCTTGTCTCTACTGTTGACAAGCTCCTTTTTTTAATTCAAACTATGTTAGTCTGACGCTTTCTGAATGGTTACAAATGATCTTTTAACGATCATTTCTTTTTTAACGGTTTGCTGGCCGGCTTCATTGCCACAGGATGGCCTTTACTGAACCGGAATATCTGGAAAGAATAGGGTGGAAGCGTATATTCAAACGAATTGCTCACCTTGATCGTTGTTGCCACCGGTTTGATCAGATCGGGATTTTCCAGCGAATTTTTATCTGCCTTATTACCTGTCAGAGTTGTAACACCAGCGTTCTGACTGATGGGCATACCGGAAATAAGGATGCTTGAAGAAATCGATTCGGAACCGGAATTGACCAATTTGATGAGATAGTCGTTGGCTTTGACATCTTCTGTCACAGAAGCAGTGACAGGCCCGGTCGGATCCGGCAGATTAAAAATCAGTTGGCCGTCAAGATAGCATTTCAATACATTCCTGACCACTTCAACTTTGATGTCATACCATTGATTATTTTTTATGCTTCCACTGACAACGTACATGGTTGATTTTCTGCCGTCTGACACTCTTTCAATGGCATGCTGCGTATTACCCCAGCCTCCGATATTCAGCCAATAATAATTTTTGGCATCCTTATAACCAAACGGAATGACAAATCCTTCGGCGCCACCGGTTTTCATCGCCTTGACAGTATAAGTATACGTATCTGACACCTCTGTCTTTTGATTGATACTCAAGGCCGGCTGCTCCTCGGATGTCTGAGCGTAGACGCCATTCAGACAGGAAAATGCTCCATCTTGAACAGTCCAATCGGAAGAAACTGCAGTAAAATTATCTTCGTACAGAAGCTTATTGTTACTCGTGAGTTTCAACTCATCATATTGCACCTGGGTACCCCAGCTACCGACACCGACCATACCTGAATAATCGTCTGATGTCAGCTTGAAACCAGGTTGGTAACTAACGGTGCTTGGAATGTAGTTGTCCCCGGCATTAATGCTGTAAAGTTGCTGAACATAATAACTGGGGGTTTTCATGACGCTGGTATTGTCAAAACGAATCAGGTCAGGATGCCACTGCTGATGTTTCTCATTGCAAAGCAACGGTGCATAGCAGGTCAGCTCCACCACGTCGGCATTTTTTTCAATCCCTGTCAGATAAGCTGCTTCAACAATGGCATTGTACAACTGGTCGTCTTTTGAGGCCCATTCGCCGATAAACACTTTTGGACCCTTACGATCAAAGTTGTCATACCGGTGGATGTTATTCAAGAACCAATCCGGATCGTTGTAATAATGCTCATCTACGGCAGCCAGTTGATTTTCGCGACTGAATTTCCATAATGAGGTGTAATCTCTTCCGGCACTGGTCGTACCGGATGTCCCAATAATTTTTATCCCCGGATAATATTTTCTGAGTGAATCCTTGGCCATGGCAAACCTTTCGCGGAAAGCAGGAATATCGTCTTCTTCATTGCCCAGACAGATATATTCCAGATTAAAAGGTTTGGGATGGCCCATTGAAGCCCGTATCGCTCCCCATTTGGAAGTCACAGGTCCATTGGCAAACTCAACCAAATCAATAGCATCATCAATCCAGGGCTTCATTTCACTGATGGGTTCAATTTCCCGGTCCCTTTATTGGAAAGAAATACCGATCGGCAATACAGGAAGTGCTTTGGCTCCTATATCTTCGCAAAACTGGAAAAATTCGTAAAAACCAAGTCCGTACGTCTGATGATAGCCCCAGGTATTCCAGTTGGGCGTTCTTTCAGCTACGTCGCCCACTGTGACCTTCCAGCGATACGCATTGGCAAGCCCTCTTCCGTGAGTAATACAGCCACCGGGAAAACGCAGAAATTTCGGTTTCATGTCAGCGATGGTCTGGGCCAGGTCATTTCGAAGTCCGTTTGCCCGGTTCCTGAAGGTTTT
>JAUZOU010000341.1 GCA_030706285.1 Bacteroidota bacterium | reverse complement strand
TGACTTCCGAAGAAGCCAGTTACCATTTCAATTCCATTAACGAACTGTCCAGTAAAATAGAACAGACCCCTGGTTCGCCGACCTTGTATTTTGCCAGAGGGCTGGATTATGCCCTGGTGCAGGATATCAACAATGCCCTTGATAATCTGGACAAAGCCATTGAGGCCAAACCTGATTTTGTGCTGGCTTATTTCGAACGGGCCAACCTCCGTTACCGGAAAATCAATGTGGAATATGCCGAAAATCAGAACGAATCGGAAACGGTTACGATGGCAGCCAAAGTGGTGGCGACAAGTCCGCTGACAGCCAGATCGAAAAAAGGATCGTCCCTCGAGGGCATCTCTTTTGGTGAAAAGACGTTCGGAATGG
The DNA here is from genome assembly GCA_030706285.1 of Bacteroidota bacterium. Classification (GTDB taxonomy): domain Bacteria; phylum Bacteroidota; class Bacteroidia; order Bacteroidales; family UBA1402; genus UBA8389. The sequence continues at coordinate 3,318 of JAUZOU010000341.1, read as the reverse complement.
ATTACGAATTGGTCATCCGCGATTATGAAAAAGTCCTCAGCCTGGATCCGAAATTTATTTATGCCTGGTTCAACCGGGGCAATATCCGCTGTCTGCAGCGTGACTACCGGAACGCCTTGATCGATTTTGGCAAAGCTATCGAACTTAATCCTGACTTTGCCGAGGCCTGGTTCAATCGAGGAATTACGCAAATTTATCTGGGCGACAGGGCGCATGGCATTTCCGACCTGAGAATGGCCGGACAACTTGGGCTGTACAAGGCCTATAACCTGATCAAACGATTTGAAGATAAAACAATGGATTGATACTAGTTCAGGGCTGTCATCCCTTTAAAAAAACTGACGATGTAACCCTTAAACTGATGATCGGATGAACACACCCTTCTTTCCCAGGGCAATTTGCCTCCTTTCACTTGTTGTACTGCTTTCCTGCAGTGCTGTTTACAGTCCCTACATCTATGATCGCACAGCCGAATTGAAAACCGAAACCATGACCCTCATGAACAAGGGTACAGAGCCCTTCGGTAAGTATGCGTCCAAAATTGACCAGCTTAAGGCCGACCTCGAGTCTGTCCGGCAGCAGGAACAGCTTCGGCGGCACAATTCAGTCAAGCAAAAACAATGGGCCCTGCAGCTCGACAGTACAGGCTATCTGTTGTTTGGTTTCCTGAACAAATGGAAACAGGATACCGTCCTGAGCGAAACCTTCGTCTCTCTTCAGCGAAAGCTAGTAGGAGAGGCCTTCGACTTGATTCAGGAAACCGAAAAAGACCGCAGTAATTAAAAATACGACGACCATGAATTTTGATGATTTTTATCAGGATCTGGAAAAAGAACTCCTGTCGCTGGCCGGCAAACAATTCCGTAAATACCGCCTGGCTGCGAAAGAGGACGTACTCGAATACTTGCGCCTGTCTAAAGGCCGTATCCAGGATTACACCCGCCTGGTCCAGACGGGCGACTTGTCCGAAGACGAAAAAGCGTTTCTTACCGGTGCCTTGCAACAAAACGCCCTGCTGTTTTCCCTTAAACAATCAGGCCGTACCCAAGAAACCCTCAGACGGTTTGCCGGCAGCCTGGTCGGAGTGACGCTCGAACTGGCTTTGGCGTTTGCCCTGAAACAACTGATCTGAAAGGTTCCGGCACGAACCGTTTCAGCCGCTTTGAACATACGGTTTGCCATAGCTATAGTTAAATATCCGTGGCCTGACACAATACGAATCAGGGTAAACCGTTCAATAAAAAACGATGACTTATGCAAGCGCGTCTTATCCATCTTCCACGTATCACCGATCCCAGAGGGAATCTTTCGCTGGTTGAGGAATGCCGGCAGATTCCCTTCAAGATCGAACGAACCTTTTTAATGTATGACGTTCCGGGCGGGGAGCAGCGAGGCGGTCACGCATATAAAACCAGCCAGGAATTCATTATTGCTCTTTCTGGCAGTTTCGACATCGTGACCGACGACGGACAAAATTGTCAGACGTTTCACCTGAACCGTTCGTATTACGGGTTGTACTTGCCCAGCGGCACCTGGAGGCATATGGAAAATTTTTCTACCAATTCGCTGGCGCTTGTCCTTTCGTCGACACATTACGACGAAAGTGACTATCTGTATGATTATGAAGAATTTGTCAAATGGTCAATCCAACAACATGACTGAACAGAAGACCCTGGCAGATTGCCGGTTAATGGACCTGCCACGCATCGAATTCCGTGAAGGCAACCTGACGCCGCTTGAAGGCAGCCAATTGGTGCCATTCGACATCAAACGTGTTTTTTACATTTACGATATTCCTTCGGGCGAATCCCGGGGTGCTCATGCCCACAAAACCTGCCACCAGCTCATCATTGCTGCCAGTGGCAGTTTTGAGGTGGCAATGGATGATGGTCATTTTCGTCAGACTGTTACCCTGAACCGTCCGTTTCAGGGATTATACGTACCGCCTGGCATCTGGTGCCGGGAACAGGCCTTTTCTTCGGGCTCCGTCTGCCTGGTCCTGACCTCTGACTTTTTTGACGAAAATGATTACATCAGGGATTACAACGACTACCTGGCCTATGTGGGTGTCCGGACGGATATCGGACTCCCTTCAGGGCATGCGGCCGGGATAACGTCAACCGGAGCAACAACCGTCCTGGCGGGAACCGGAGTCAACCCGCTTGTTGAATTTTATGACCTCAGGCGCATCACCGAACGGCACCGGACCGATATTGACCAGGCTATCTCTCGCGTCATCGATTCTGGCTGGTTTTTGCTCGGGAAGGAAGTGACCGGCTTCGAGCAACATTACGGCGGTTTTATCGGAACTAGCCATTGCGTTGGTGTCGGCAATGGGCTGGATGCGCTTAAGCTCATCTTTCGTGCGTATAAGGAGATGCAGGTGCTTCATGACGGCGACGAAGTCATTGTTCCGGCCAATACTTATATTGCCAGCATCCTAGCCATCACGGAAAACAACCTGACGCCTGTGCTCGTGGAGCCAGACCGGCAGACGCTCCAGTTGGACGACAGTCTGATCGAACAGGCCATAACCCCTCTTACCAAAGCCATCCTGCTGGTCCACCTGTATGGCCGGAATGCCTATACCGCACGCATCGGAGACATCTGCCAACAGCATCACCTCAAACTTATCGAAGACAACGCTCAGGCCGCAGGCTGTTGTTATACTGACTTTTCTAACAGACGTCCGGTCTATCGGCGCACCGGCTCGCTGGGGGATGCCGCCGGGCATAGCTTTTACCCGACCAAAAACTTGGGTGCCCTGGGCGATGGGGGAGCTGTTACAACCAACGATCCGGAGCTGGCCGGCCTAATCCGCTCGCTGGCCAACTATGGTTCCAGTAAAAAATACGTCTTTCCTTATCAGGGTCTGAATAGCCGGCTTGACGAGCTTCATGCCGCGGTTCTCGATGCCAAGTTATCATTCCTGGATGCCGAAAATGACCGTCGGCGCGAAGTGGCCAGGTATTATTGTGAACAACTGCACCATCCGGCCATAGAAATACCCGGTTTGACCAGTCAGCTGGATCCAACCACCCATATGGCTAGTCAGTCGGTTACTGCCGCCCGACAGTCAGGCCAATTGTACGATCTGGTAACGCAGCCCTTTGTCGCAAGTCTGTCAGATAGAGCCAATAGTTATCACTTATTCCCTATTTTGACGCCTCACCGCGATGCCCTTAAACAGTATCTCCTGGAAAACGGCGTACAGACCCAGATCCATTACCCCGTTCCACCTCATAAACAGGCCTGTTTAAAAGCCTGGAACGATCGTTCCTACCCCATTACGGAAGAAATCCATGCCCTGGAACTCAG
>JAUZOU010000340.1 GCA_030706285.1 Bacteroidota bacterium | reverse complement strand
GTCATTGATATGATAAATGCCATCAATTTTCTGTTCTTTGACCAGATTGGCAATATCAGTGATCAATTCTGCCTTGTTTACTATATAAGGAATCTCGGTAATGACGATTTTTTCACGATTGCTATCCGTCTCTATGATAGCTTTGGCACGCATGATAATGCGTCCACGGCCTGTTTCGAAGGCGTCACGGACACCCGAGTAGCCATAGATATAGCCTCCTGTTGGGAAATCCGGAGCCAGTACATACTTCATCAACTCCGGTATATCTATATCATTGTTGTCGATATAGGCAATCAGACCGTCGACGACTTCGGACAGATTATGCGGAGCCATGTTGGTGGCCATGCCGACGGCGATACCGGATGCTCCGTTAACAAGCAAGTTCGGTATACGCGATGGCAATACGGTTGGTTCCTTCAGCGTCTCATCGAAGTTTGGTTGCATATCAACCGTATCCTTTTCGATGTCCAGCAGCATATCTTCAGCCATCTTTTTCAGGCGGCATTCAGTATAACGCATGGCAGCAGCAGAGTCACCGTCGACCGAACCGAAATTTCCTTGCCCGTCCACCATCGGATAGCGCATGGACCATTCCTGGGCCAGGCGTACCATGGCAAAATAGACAGATGAGTCACCATGTGGGTGGTATTTACCAAGTACATCACCGACAATTCTGGCAGACTTTTTATAAGGTTTATCAGATGTGTTCCCTAATTCGCTCATGCCGTACAATACACGGCGATGAACAGGTTTCAGTCCATCCCGGACATCAGGTAAAGCTCTGGAAACAATCACGGACATCGAATAATCAATGTAAGAAGATTTCATCTCTTCTTCAATGTTTATTCTTATAATTCGTTCTTGATCAATCATTTAAATGAAACTTTAATTTTCGGGTATTAATTGCTTTAAAAAGCATGCTAATGTACAGCTTTTCCCTGATTCTGCAAGGGCTTTATTAAAATTAATTTCAGCTATTAAGGCTATTCTGAGACCTTTTGCTGACATTTTGACATTTGGCAAAGTATTTGTATGGTATTATTGAATATTAGTTGAAAACAGCTATATTTGACATAGATTTTTAAAGGTATTAGTTAGGTTCGAATCCATTTTTTAGTATGAATACAGCAAAATTCACCCAGGGAGTGCGGGATGTGATCGGTTATAGCCGTGAAGAAGCATTAAGGCTTGGGAACGATGCTATAGCTCCTGAACATCTGTTGCTTGGCATTCTTCGCGAAGAAGACAGCAATGCGTTTGTTCAGCTCTCCAGATTAAATATTGACATCTTGCGCGTTAAGCGTACCATCGAAAAAGATATTGCCAAAACAGGGGTCACTCCTTCCACGATCGATTTGCCGTTGACAAAATCGACAGAACGGGTACTGAATATGGTTTTTCTGGAAGCCCGTTCACTGGAATCGCGTGGATATCAAAGCAAAATGATTGATACAGAGCATCTTTTGTTAGCTATATTAAAGGAGGACAATAATCTGGCATCGAAGGTTTTGAATGATGAAGGCCTTAACTGGTCTCAACTTCAGGATGCCATTGTTGGTTCCCCTTCTCCAACGTTTGGAACAGGGTTTACAGACGATGATTCTGAAGAGGAAGAGGAAATGCCGCACGGCAATGATGGCTCCAAAGCTGGTCAGTCAAAACAGCAGACCCGCGTCAAATCCGGAGGATCAGACACGCCAGCGTTGGACAATTTCGGCTTTGACATGACAAAAGCGGCTTTTGAAGGCCGTATGGATCCGGTTGTTGGCCGCGAAAATGAAATCATGCGATTGGCTCAGATACTCAGCCGGCGCAAAAAAAACAATCCGGTGCTGATCGGCGAACCCGGTGTCGGAAAATCAGCCATCGTAGAAGGTTTGGCGTTGCGTATTGTTCAACGGAAAGTATCCAGGGTGTTATTTGACAAACGCTTGATTTCACTTGACCTGGCTTCCATGGTGGCTGGAACTAAATACCGGGGACAGTTTGAGGAACGGGTGAAAGCCATTCTGAATGAACTGCAGAATAATCCCAACATCATTCTTTTCATTGATGAAATTCATACCATTGTTGGTGCAGGTAATGCCAGTGGATCGATGGATGCAGCCAATATGTTGAAACCGGCTCTGTCAAGAGGTGATATCCAATGTATCGGTGCGACGACGCTGGACGAATACCGGAAGAGTATTGAAAAGGATGGCGCTCTGGAACGTCGTTTCCAAAAGATCATTGTCGAACCGACAACACCGGAAGAAACGCTTCAGATCCTTCAGAACATCAAAGAACGTTACGAAGAGTACCATCATGTCCAATATACGGATGAAGCCCTTGAAGCCTGCGTAAGGCTGACGCAACGGTATATATCCGACCGGAATTTCCCGGATAAAGCGATAGATGCCTTGGATGAAGCTGGTTCCAGAGTCCATCTGACAAATATTGTGGTTCCGGAAGCTATTGAAGCTCTCGAAAAAGAAATTGACGATGCCAACCTGAAGAAAATGGAGGCTGTTCAGTCTCAGAATTTTGAGTTGGCTGCCGGTTTCCGTGACCAGGCAAATACCAAAACCACCGAATTGGCTCGTATGAAAGCGGATTGGGAAGCTGGAGCCGACCTTACCCGTCAGCCGGTTGATGCCGATAAGATCGCTGAAGTGGTTGCTATCATGACTGGTGTGCCTGTCAGGCGTATTGCTCAGGAAGAAAGCGACAAACTCCTGAAAATGAGGTATGAGATCAAAAAGAAGATCATTGGGCAAGATAAGGCTGTTGATGCTGTTGTAAAGGCGATTCAACGGAACCGTGTAGGATTGAAGGATCCCAACAGACCCATCGGATCATTCCTGTTCGTCGGTCCTACCGGCGTCGGAAAAACGCATTTGGCCAAATTGCTTTCTGAAGCAATGTTCGATAGCAAAGAAGCGCTGTTGCGCATTGATATGAGTGAATTTATGGAGAAGTTTACCGTATCAAGACTTGTCGGAGCGCCTCCTGGATATGTTGGCTACGAGGAGGGCGGTCAACTGACGGAAAAAGTGCGTCGTAAACCCTATTCGGTGATCTTGCTGGATGAGATCGAAAAAGCGCATCCTGATGTATTCAACTTATTGCTTCAGGTTATGGACGAAGGGCGTCTGACCGATAGCCTCGGCCGTATGATCAATTTTAAGAATACCATCCTGATCATGACATCCAATGTCGGAACGCGTCAGTTAAAGGAATTTGGCAAAGGCATAGGTTTTAGCAATCAACTTGGAACCGGCGGCGGCGACTATTCGAAAAGCGTTATACAGAAAGCCTTGAGTAAGACATTTGCACCTGAATTTCTGAACAGAGTCGATGATGTGATTCAATTCGACCAATTATCCAGAGAGTCGCTGCTGCAAATCATAGATCTTGAACTGGATGCCTTCTATCAACGTGTTGAATCACTCGGTTTCCTGCTCACCGTCACTCCTGAAGCCAAATCGTTCATTGCTTCGAAAGGATACGACGTACAGTTTGGAGCGCGTCCTTTAAAAAGAGCCATACAGAAATACCTGGAAGATGAATTGGCTGAACTCATATTGGGAGGGACACTGAAGCCTGGAGACCGTATCACGGTTTCTTTGGATGAGTCCGGCGAAAAGATTCGCCGCTTGATTAACGATCAACCGGTATGACAGCCATTTTGTCACGGTATTTAATATAAATGAAAAAATGTCAGAGTTCTTCACTCCGGCATTTTTT